>NZ_JADOUR010000013.1:0-101989 GCF_015751665.1 Arthrobacter sp. CAN_A1
CGGGGCAGTCAAAAAGCACATCGAGACAGGAAGAACACACCAACCGGCAGTGGAACCGGCGCCCACCCCGGCGACCAACGGGAACACCTCAAAACGCCCAAATCGGCATCCACCCAACCATCAACACCAAACCCAATCACCCCAAACCGATCACAAATCCCATGAAAAATCCGGGCTAGGAGTAGGTCAAGGGATGCTGTACCTGGAGCGCCAACGTGGGAAGCATTGGTCAGCGCTTCTTTTCGAACATCCTAGTAGGACGGTAAGGACAACTTCCGTTCAAGAGAATATGAAGCGTGCGAGGCCAGAGGGAGTAGACGCTAAGCGCAGCCCCATTGATTATAAGTTCGCAGTCGATGCTAGTGGGCTTCAGCCTATATAGAACGCTCTAATTGACCGCCCGTAAGCCGGTCGCCCACCGCAACAGGGTCCTTCCACAATTACTTGAGCCCTTGTCAGCCCGGGCTCTGACTAGGCGATTCGCGTATCCCCCGCCCGAGAAAATGTCCGTGAAGGTGGCTCAACCGCTACAGCCAAATCACGAATTGAGAGGCCGTCGCTGAGGCCCGGATCAATGACTAGACCTTACTCATCACCGGCGTCCTCCACAGTTACGCTGAGGCATGGACGATATCGAACGCGCCAAGGTTGGCAAATGGGAAAAGATTCAGCACCTGGTCCTGCTTGGAATCCTCTTTCCGGCGTACCTGATCTGGGAGGTCTTGGAAGGTCTCAGCATCGGCTTCTGGGCCCGAACCGGATTTACCCTTTTCATCTACTTCGGCCTGTTGTATCTACTCAGGCGACCCGCGGGAGCCGAACGCCGTCGACGGCTTCAGAATGAGTTGGATCGCGGGATTTTCGATTGCTCCATCCGCTTCGCCAATGCCCTGCCCGGCTCGCTGCGCGACCTGTGGGATGACGGTGTCGCACAGCAAACTGGACAGGGAATGGATTTTCAGACTCAAATGGGCGATCTGCAGCCTGCGCCGGCTGGCAAGAAGCGGGCATACGTCATTCTGGACATCCTGGACCGGGTTGAGCCGATCAGGAAACCACGGATCTGGCGCCGCGGGTGGGCCGTTGCCGTCCTGCGAACCGATAAGGGGATAATGCATCTCGCAGCAGACGAGGACGCGCTGGCACGTCTAGAGGACGCCCTGTCGATGCCGACCGAGGACGAGCCTCAACCCGGCGACGCGTCGGGTCGATGACAACACCAATTCCGCTCTGCTCATCCTCGGCGGAAACGGGCGCCGTAATGGTCGTCGGCAAGGCGGGGCCCTTGTCCAAGAATGGTTTCACGGAGCGTGCTCCCGGGTTGCGGGTCCTCCGGTAACAGTCCCCGTCGACGCAATTCGGGTGAGACAAGGCGCACGAATTCTTCCAGGTCCGCGGGACGCACAGCGTTGGACAAGTTGAACCCGTCAACGTCGCCCTGACTCATCCACCGTTCCAGCTCGTCAACGACAGTCGATGGGGAGCCCGTAATGACCGGGCCCCGTCCACCCATGGCCACAAAGTGTGCCAGCTCGCGGACCGTCCACACCCGCGAAGAATCCAGCTTGGTAAAGGCTGCCAAGGCGGATTGGTTTCCCTCTGTTTGCACGTACTCAAGGGTGCTGTCCAGGTCGGCTGTACTGAGATCCACACCGGTCCAGCCAGCAAAAAGAGCCAGCGCGGCCTGCGGATCAACGTAGCGGGTGTAGTCGTCCAACCGCGCCGCGGCGGCTTCGTCCGTTTCCGCCACAATGACCGTTGCCATCGCGAAGATCCTCACAGAGTCCCGCGCGCGACCCTTAGCAGCAAGGGCCGCACGAATGCCGTCCACCCATGTGCGTGTCAGTTCGGTGGAGTACCCGCTGAAGAAGATCGCCTCGGCGTGGTTCGCAGCAAAGGCCTGTCCCCGGGGCGAAGCTCCGGCCTGAAACAACAAGGGGGTGCGCTGAGGTGATGGCTCGGTCAGGGCGGGTCCAGGAACGGTGAAATGTTCACCCTCGTGGCCGATGCCACGCACCTTTGCTGGATCAACAAAGACGTTGGCAGCCTTGTCTGCCCTGACCGCATCATCATCAACCGAGCCTTCCCACAGCTTGTAGACCACGTCCATGTACTCCTCCGCACGGTCATACCTTTGGTCGTGCGGGATTTGTTCAGTGAGTCCGAGATTTTGGGCGGCGGAGTCCTGATAGGACGTGACGATGTTCCATGCCACCCGCCCCTTGGTGAGATGGTCCAGGGTGCTGAATTTTCGCGCCAACAGGTAGGGCTGTTCGTAGGTGAGGGATGCGGTGACTCCGAAGCCGATTCGGCTGGTCGCCGCCGCCAACGCGCTCACAATCAGCAGTGGGTCCAGCATCGGGTATTGCACTCCGCCGCGCACAGCTTCATCAGCGTTCCCCGCGTAGACGTCGTACTGTCCCAGAATGTCAGCGAAGAAGATGCCGTGGAAGCCTCCCTCTTCCAGCGTGGTGGCCAGGGAGGTCCAGTAGGTGAGCTCGCTGTATCGACGGCTCTGATCCTCAGGGTGCCTCCACAGACCGGGCGACTGGTGAACTGGGACAAGCATTTCAAAGGCGTTGAGCAGGATGGACTTCTTCATTGGTCTCCTAGAAAGTATCGGGAGTGGAGTGGTCTTTGGCGTACGCACGAGCGGGGTCCTTCGCCGCAACGGCGGCGAGAGTGGACAGCGCCGCCAGCAGGGTCAGGTAGCCGCAGATCAGCCAGGGCTGACCGCCGCCAACATTGAGGAGAGCCGCCGCGATGAACGGCGTGAGACCCCCGGAGAGGACCGTGCCCACCTGATAGCCGAACGACACTCCGCTGTAGCGCAGGTGCAACGGGAACTGCTCAGCAAACCACGCCGCCTGCGGGCCGTAAATCGAATCGTGCAGGACATTCATTCCCAGAATCATCACCAGCGGCAGCAGGACCAGCGGGCCATGGTCGAGGAACCAGAACAATGGCCACACAAAGATGCCGATACCAATCGCACCCGCGATGGCGATGGGCCGCCTGCCGTAGCGGTCGGAAAGCCACCCCCAGAACGGACCCGAGATCAGGCCCACCGCAGAACCGACGAGGACCGCGGTCAGTCCCGACGTCGTATCGTCCCGGCGGGAACTGATGTACCCGAGAAGGTATACGGTGAGCACGACGAACAACGCCGGTTGAGCCAGACGGAGACCGATCGCCACGAGCAGGCTACGACGGTGATACTTCAACACCTCAGCAATGGGCGCCTTCGCGGTGTTGTTTTCGGCCTTGAGCTGCTGAAACTGGGGCGCATCCTCAACACCAAGCCGGATGACCAAACCAATGACCACCAGGACTGCGCTGGCCAGGAACGGGATCCGCCACCCGAAGGATTGAAACTGCTCGGCAGTCATGGCCAACTGGGTGATGGCGAAGGCGCTGGTGGCCAGCAGCATGCCGGCGGCTGAACCCACCTGGGTGAAGCTTCCGAAGAACCCGCGGAGGTGTCGTGGAGCGTGTTCGACCGAGAGCAGGGCCGAACCTCCCCATTCGGCGCCGGCCGATAGCCCCTGCAAGAGGCGGAGCGCCACCAGCCCGACGACGGCGAAACTCCCAATACTGTCGTAGTTCGGTAGAAGACCAATGCCCGTTGAGGCAACACCCATGGTGACGAGTGACGCCACCAGCAGGGCTTTGCGGCCGATGCGGTCACCGAGGTGACCTGCCAGGATCCCGCCCACCGGCCGCGCAAAGAAGCCCACGGCGAAGGTGGCAAATGAGGCCAGGACACCGGCGAATGCCGAGGACTGGGGGAAGAACTGGGTGTTGAAAATCAGCGCCGCGGCCGTGCCATACAAATAGAAGTCGTACCACTCGATGGTGGTGCCGACAAAGGCCGAACTAAGGACACGCTTCTTGTCACGGATGCGGATTGCGGGTGTGGGTACCGCAACGGATTCGACGACGGACATGGAACAACCCCTTGCACATCAGGCGCAACCGGTTCAGAGACGCCATACTTGCCCGTGCGGTTCCGCATCGGGCCGAATCATCACCTGGGGCACCCCGCTACAGCGGGAGGGTTGCCGCCCGACAAACCAGGGTTTTGCGTCGGGACTCTTGATTCTGCTTTCGAGACTATGGTCTGACGCAGCTTCTGCTAAAGCTCATGACGCCACATGACTGGGCCTACGGCCGCGGACCGCGCAGCTGACCGTACTGCGGCGGTCCGTCGACCGCGTCGTGTGAGGGGAGACAAATGGTGAACAGAAAGGCGATGGCGAACGCCAACAACCCGGCGCCCCACCCCACATCGCTGCGGAGGGCGTTGTCGGTTCCCCCTGAGGTCACGACCGCAGCAACGATCCCCACAAAGAGTCCCGCCGAGACGCCAAGCACCAGCCCGCGCCCCAGACGGCGTAGGAGACGGCGAACGAAATTCTGATGCACGAACGCCATTTCCCACTCCTCGGAACATTCTCAGTCAGCTGCGCAACGCAGGCTGTGTCGTTACCTTATATCGGCTACGCGGATCAGGACCTTGCCGGTGACGCCGCTCTCGACGGCGTCGTGGGCGGCGGCTGTTTCCTCGAGCGGGAACCAGGTCAGCGGGAGCCCCGACGACTCCCCCACCGGCAGGACGCCAGCCCGCAGCGCAGCGGTAATGTCCTCGGCAGCGGCGCGCAGGGCAACGGGTCCCACCGTGTACAGAAGCAGACCCTGCCAGCGGACGTTCTTCGCGAAGCTCGCAATAATCGGGGCGGTGAAATCGTCCCCATTGTTGTTCGCGTAATAGGCGATGCTCCCGTGATTGGCGAGTACCTCGACGTCGAGCCCCGCGTTCTGGGCCGGTGCCACCTCCACCACCTGATCGACGCCATCGGGTGCAATCTCGAGGATGCGGTCGGCCAGTGAGTCATCGGGGTACCGGACCACATAATGGGCTCCAGCGGCGGATGCCAACTCTGCCTTCGAGTCGCTGCTGACCGTCGCGATCACTGTCGCACCCGCCCAGACAGCCAGCTGGATCGCTGCATGACCCACGGCACCCGCCCCACCCTGCACAAGAACCACGCGGCCCGTAAGGGCCTCCGGTGCGAGCCGGGATGGACCGTGCTCGTGAACGGTCAGCGCCCGGTGCGCCGTCATCGCTGGAACACCGAGGCTGGCGGCGACGTCGAAATCAATGCCCTCCGGTAGCTTTACGACCCGGTCAGCCGGAAGAACGGCAAACTCCTGGGCTGTCCCGGTCGGGCGCCCGTGGGCCGCAAGGTACAGCCACACCCGGTCGCCGACCTCTGCGTCCGTTACGCCCTCACCCAGTGCATCCACGATCCCGGCGCCGTCCTGGTTCGGGACCACCTCCGCGAAGGCCAGGTCGCCGGCGGAGCGCGCCTTCCAATCGGTGGGATTTACGCCCGAGGCGACGATGCGCACCCGAACTTCTCCGGGGCCGGGAGCAGCGACGTCGCGGTCTGCGAGGGAGAGAACGGTTGAGGGGCCGGTGTGGGAGTAAACGATTGCTTTCATGGCTGATGGAACGGGCTGGCCCCACTCACTATTCCCGTGATGTCGGGGACCCCCGGCCTGAGCTAGGTGCGGCGTTTACCCCAGGCCAGCTCGATCAGGGCCGAAATGAACACCACAAGGGCCGCAGCGGCGGGCCAGATAGCTGCCGCGCCCAGCGAGTGCAGCACAAACTCGGGATCGGCTCCGAACATCATGCCCAGCCACTGTCCGACGACGACGGCGAGCACAGACCCGATCAATGACCCTCCTACTGCTGCGCCGATCCGTTGCCAGGCCCCGGGCAGGTCCATCCGCTGGACCAGGAGCCAACCCACCACAATGCCGACCACCAGTTGAAGACCACCCAGTGTGAGATCGCTCAACAGGCCGGCCTCTTCGGGTGCCGGGTCTCCATAGAGTCCGCCGCCGGGTGCTGCGAACCACCAGATGACTCCCATCACCAGCCCCAGCCCCACCATTGCGCTGGCCCACCACAGCAGGGACGTGGGCGGAACCGCTGTGTCATCGGTGGCTACCGTGTACACGGGCGGCGGATAGCTGCCGGGCTGCCCGGCATCAGGAGTGGAGGGGTGCATGACTTATACATTAACAAAGTTATGGGTCGCCGGTACCTCGCCTAGGGTGGGGTGCGTGGATCCCCTAGACCCAGCCGACCAGCCTGACACCGACCCGACAGAAGCCTTCAGAGACGCGTTTCGACGCCACCCGGCCGGGGTGACGATCATCACCGCGGTGTACCAGGGTAAACCCTTCGGCTTCACTGCGACGTCGGTGTCCTCGCTCTCCGCAGCCCCGCCGCGGTTCACCTTCAACATGGCCCGCACCTCGTCCTCCTGGCCCGCCATCGCGAACACCAACTACATTGGCGTGCACATGCTTGGCCTCGCCAACCGGGAACTCGCCGACCGCTTTGCCCGGAGCCGTAACCGGTTCGAGGGCGATCATTGGAAGCCCGGACCGCACGGGGTGCCGCTCCTGGACGACGTCGCAGCCCACCTGATCGGGCGGATCAGCATGCGGTTATCCTTCGAGAACAACGCCGTGGTGGTCGCTGAAGTGCAGTCCGGGGAGGTGGGCCCGCTCGGCGTTCCCCTCCTCTATCACGGCGGGGCGTACGGGCAGCCCACCGCGCTGGACTACGAAATCTGACCGGGGAGATCTGGCCAGCCGGTCAGACGTCCACTTCCGGTTACACTTCCAGCTTCCGGTTACACGTCCAGGCAGGCGGGGCCGAGGAGCACCTTGAGGTCGCCGAAAAGCGACGACGTCGGGTTGACCCGCAGCTCGACCCCCAACCGCATGACCTCAACCTTCCGGTTGCTGTTCAACCGGATCTGGACTTCGCTGGTGCCGGGATGGGTTCTCAGGACGTCCCGCAGTGCGACGACCGCCGTCTCGGTGGCCTTGTGGTGGGCCATGGAAATGACCACCGGCCCTGAATGTCCTTCGCTGAGGTCGGGGACGCTCAGTTCCTGCGCGTTGAGGGTGACCGCGCCGTCGTCGCGCCGCTGCAAACGTCCGCGGACGACGACGATCAGGTCCTCCGCGAGCACCCCCGCGATCGGACCGTAGACCTGACCGAAGAACATGACTTCCATCGACCCGGCGAGATCCTCGATCTCCGCGCGGGCATAGGCGTTGCCGCTGTTCTTCGCGATTCGCCGCTGCAGCGAGGTGATCATGCCCGCGATGGTGACCATGGCGCCGTCGGCCGGGCCCTCGTCGCTGATGATTGACGTAATCGACGAATCGGCGTGCTGGCTGAGGATCCCGTCGAGACCCTGCAACGGGTGGTCGGAGACGTAGAGGCCCAGCATGTCCCGTTCGAAGGAGAGCTTGTCCTTCTTCTCCCACTCCGGCAGGTCGGGCACCTCCACCGACAGTCCGCCCACCGATCCGGGTTCGTCGAAGGCGCTGAAAAGGTCAAACTGGTTGGCCGCTTCGTTGCGCTTGAGAACGATCACTGAGTCGACCGCTTCCTCATGGATCATCGCGAGGGCCCGGCGCGGGTGCTTCAACGAGTCGAAGGACCCGGCCTTGATCAGCGATTCGATGGTTCGCTTGTTGCAGACCACCGCCGGAACCTTCTGGAGGAAGTCGCTGAACGAGGTGAACGCGCCCTTCTCGGTGCGGGCACCCACCATGGCGCCCACCACGTTGGCACCCACGTTACGGATGGCGCCCATTCCGAACCGGATGTCCGTACCGACCGGGGTGAAGTTGACGCTCGACTCGTTGACGTCGGGCGGCAGCACAGTGATACCCATCCGACGGCACTCGTTGAGGTAGATCGCCAGCTTGTCCTTGTCGTCGCCAACGCTGGTGAGCAGCGCCGCCATATACTCGGCGGGGTGGTGCGCCTTCAGGTACGCCGTCCAGTAGGACACCAGGCCATAGGCGGCCGAGTGGGCCTTGTTGAAGGCGTAGTCGGAGAACGGCAGCAGGATGTCCCACAGGGTCTTGACCGCCGCTTCAGAGTACCCGTTGTCCTTCATGCCGTTGGCGAAGCCCTCGTACTGCTTGTCCAGCTCGGACTTCTTCTTCTTGCCCATCGCCCGACGGAGAATATCCGCGCGGCCCAGCGAGTAGCCGGCAACCTTCTGGGCGATGGCCATCACCTGCTCCTGGTACACGATCAGGCCGTAGGTGGTCCCCAGAATTTCCGCGAGTGGTTCCTCCAGCTCGGGATGGATGGGGGTCACCTCCTGCACGCCGGTCTTGCGCAGAGCGTAGTTGGTGTGGGAGTTGGCGCCCATAGGTCCGGGACGGTACAACGCGATGACGGCCGAGATGTCTTCGAAGTTGTCGGGGCGCATCAGCTTCAGGAGGGCGCGCATCGGCCCGCCGTCGAGCTGGAACACGCCCAGGGTGTCGCCGCGGGCCAGCAGCTCGTAGGACCCCTTGTCCTCGAGGTCCAGGTCCTCAAGCACCAGCTCGATGTCCTTGTTGAGCTTGATGTTCTCCACCGCGTCGGTGATGATCGTCAGGTTCCTCAAGCCGAGGAAGTCCATTTTGATCAGGCCGAGGTTCTCACACGTGGGGTAGTCGAACTGCGTGATGATCTGGCCGTCCTGATCACGGCGCATCAGCGGAATGATGTCGATCAGCGGATCCGAGGACATGATGACCCCGGCCGCGTGCACGCCCCACTGCCGCTTCAGTCCCTCCAGGCCCAGCGCGGTCTCGAAGACCTTCGCGGCGTCGGCGTCGGACTTCAGGAGTTCACGGAGTTCCTCGGCTTCCGAGTACCGTTTGGCGTCCTTGTTGTGCACGTCGGTAAGGGCGAGCCCCTTGCCCATCACGTCGGGTGGCATGGCTTTGGTGAGCCGCTCCCCCATCGAGAACGGGTACCCCATGACCCGGGAGGAGTCCTTCATGGCCTGCTTGGCCTTGATGGTGCCGTAGGTGACGATCATGGCCACCCGCTCATCACCGTACTTCTCGGTGACGTAGCGGATCACTTCCGAACGCCGCCGATCATCGAAGTCGACGTCGAAGTCGGGCATCGACACACGCTCGGGGTTGAGGAACCGTTCGAAAATCAGCC
Organism: Arthrobacter sp. CAN_A1; assembly: GCF_015751665.1. Classification (NCBI taxonomy): domain Bacteria; kingdom Bacillati; phylum Actinomycetota; class Actinomycetes; order Micrococcales; family Micrococcaceae; genus Arthrobacter; species Arthrobacter sp. CAN_A1. Next base: position 9,053 of record NZ_JADOUR010000013.1, read on the forward strand.
CATGCTGGAGCGGATCGAGGTCGGTGATGCGCATGGCGTAGGCAACCATCGACCCGGCACCGGAGCCACGGCCGGGACCCACCCTGATGCCGTTGTCCTTGGCCCAGTTGATGAAGTCGGCGACCACCAGGAAGTAACTGGGGAAGCCCATCTGGGTGATGACGCCGGTCTCGTATTCAGCCTGCTTGCGGACGGCGTCGGGGATCCCTGCCGGGTAGCGGAACTGCAGCCCGGTCTCGACCTCCTTCACGAACCACGACTGCTCGCTTTCCCCCTCCGGGACGGGGAAGCCCGGCATGTAGTTCGCTTTGGTGTTGAACTCGACGTCGCACCGCTCGGCAATGAGGAGGGTGTTGTCGCAGGCGTCGGGAAAATCGCTGAAGATGGAGCGCATCTCGGCAGGCGATTTGAGGTAGAACTCGTTGGCGTCGAACTTGAACCGCTTGGGATCCGCCATCGTGGAACCGGACTGCACACACAACAGGGCGGCGTGGGCTTTGGAGTCCTCGGCGTGCGTGTAGTGCAGGTCATTGGTGGCCACCAGCGGCAACCCCAGCTCATGGGCCAGCTTGATCAGGTCGGCCTTGACGTTGCGTTCAATGTCCAGGCCGTGGTCCATCAGTTCACAGAAAAAGTTGTCGGCACCGAAAATGTCCCGGAAGTCGGAGGCCGCCTGGACTGCCTCACGGTACAGGCCGAGGCGCAGCTTCGTCTGCACCTCGCCCGAGGGACACCCGGTGGTCCCGATCAGGCCCTTGCCGTAGGTCTGCAGCAGGTCCCGGTCCATCCTCGGTTTGTACAGGTACCCCTCCAGTGAGGCCAGGGAGGACATCCTGAACAGGTTGTGCATACCCTCGGTGGTCTCGGACCAGAGGGTCATATGGGTGTACGCACCGGCACCGGAGACGTCGTCGCGTCCACCGCCGCCCCACTTCACGCGGGTCTTGTCGGCACGCGCCGTTCCCGGGGTGAGGTACGCCTCGACCCCGATGATGGGCTTGATCCCGGCAGCGCGGGCCTTGTCCCAGAAATCGAAGGCCCCGAAGACAAACCCATGGTCGGTGGTGGCCAGGGCGTTCATGCCCAGTTCCTCGGTGTGGCTGAACAGGTCAGTCAGCCGCGCGGCGCCGTCGAGCATTGAATACTCGGTGTGATTGTGCAGGTGAACGAAGGAATCTTCGCGGGTTGGCTTGGCCGGGGAAGCTTGGGGGGATGCTGTTGAAACCACCCTCCCATTCTAGGTCAGCCGGCCCCCTCCTCCGGCTGACCTGCCGGGCCGGAGGCGCGCCGCCCCGGCTCAGATGGTGCCGGAAGCCAGGGCGTCGAGGGCGTACTGGAGATCGTTCGGGTAGGGGCTGGTCGCGCTGACCGTTACCCCGGTCACCGGATGCTCGAACGTGAGCTGCTGGGCGTGCAGCCACTGGCGGGTCAACCCCAGGTTGGCTGAAAACCGTGGGTCGGCACCGTAGGTCAGGTCACCCACGCACGGGTGGCGGAGGGCGGAGAAGTGGACACGGATCTGGTGGGTCCTGCCCGTCTCGAGGTTGACCTCCAGCAGGCTGGCCTTCCCGAACGCCTCAAGCACCCGGTAGTGGGTTCTGGAGGGTCTGCCGTCCTCAAGCACAGCGAACCGCCAGTCGTGAGCGGGATGCCTGCCGATCGGCGCGTCGATGGTCCCCTCGAGCGGGTCCGGGAGCCCCTGCACCAACGCGTGGTACACCTTGTCCACGGTGCGTTCCTTGAACGCCCGCTTCAGCACCGTGTAGGAGTGTTCGGTCTTGGCGACCACCATGGCCCCGGAGGTGCCCACATCGAGGCGGTGCACAATCCCGGCGCGTTCGGGGGCGCCCGACGTCGAGATGCGGTAGCCCGCGCCGGCGAGGGCGCCAACAACGGTGGGCCCCACCCAACCCGGTGAGGGGTGCGCCGCAACACCGACCGGCTTGTCGATGACCACCAGCTCGTCGTCGTCGTACAGGATGCCCATGCCGTCGACGGTCTCCACCACAACAGCGAGTGGGTCGACACTTTCAGGAACCCGGATCCGGAGCACCGCGCCGGCGGCAGGGCGGTCGGACTTCCCGACCGGTTTCCCGTCGCTGGTCACGAATCCTGCGACGCACCAGGCGGCGGCAGCGGACCGGGACACCCCGGCCAGGGTGGCGAGGACGGCGTCAGCGCGGGATCCGGCCAGGTCCACGGGGACCCGTTCGTCCCGTTCGACGGCGTTCACTTGGCGTCCGCCGAGCCGTCGGGCGACGGTTCGTCATTGCTGCGTTTGCCGTCCATGCCGATGCCACGCAGGGTGAGAAGGCAGATCAGGCAGACTCCCGTGACCACTCCCGAATCCGCGATGTTGAAAATGGCGAAGTTGGGGAGGGCAATGAAATCGACAACGTGGCCCTGGCCGAAGGAGGGTTCCCGGACCAGCCTGTCGGTGAGGTTGCCCAGCGCGCCGCCGAGGACGAGCCCCAGCGCCGTGGCCCACCACCAGGAGGCAATCTTGCGGACCTGCGTGAGGATGGCGATGGACACGACCGCCATGATGATGGTGAACACCCAGGTGTAGTCTGTGCCAATGGAAAACGCAGCCCCGGGGTTGCGGATGAAGTGCCAGTTCAGAAGCGGCGGAAGCACGGGGGTGATCTGACCCTCCGTCATCGTGGAAACCACCCAGATCTTGGTCAGCTGGTCGGCAACATAGATGACGGCGCAGCAGGCGGCGAAAAGCAACGCGTAGCGGGCACCGGTCCGCCGCCGGTGACTGGCGGCCGTCGGAGTGTCGTGGACGGCTGGGGAGGTTTCGTCGGACCCGATCGGGGTGCCGTGCTCTGGTGTCTGGTCTGTCATAACGCTTTCAGGTTTGGCGCTGCCGCTGACTGCGCCGGGGTGAGGTGGACTGCCGCACAAAGGCTGACATCCAGCCTACGGCAGAGGCCGACCGCCGGGGGATCCCCGGGGCCGGCCTCATGACGTGCCTTGAGCTGGTGTGCGCTTGGCTAGGAGCCGGTAGCTTCGGAAGCAACCGATCCGCGGGAGTCCAGGTCACGCAACTGGCCTTCAATGTAGGCCTTGAGACGTGAACGGTAGTCACGTTCGAAGGTGCGAAGCTGCTCGACCTTGCCCTCAAGCACGGTCTTCTGCTGCTCGAGTGCACCAAGGGTCTTACGGGTCTTCTCTTCGGCTTCGTTAACCATGCTGCTGGCTTCGATCTGAGCCTCGGCAATGATCTTGTCGCGCTGTTCGACACCGGCGTTGACATATTCGTCGTGCAGCTTCTGAGCCATCGCGAGCACTCCAGCTGCCGACTCTGCGGAGCCGGTAGCTGACGCGGCGGGGGCCGCAACAGCTGCTGGAGCTGGTGCTGCCGGGCGCTCTTCAACCTTGCGCTCTTCGACCTTGGGCTCTTCAGCCTTCGGCTGTTCCTTGGCCTTGGGCTCTTCCTTGACCTCTTCAGTGTGCGAGACCGCCGATACGGGGGCGGGCACTGCAGCGTTCTGGGACGTCGAGGAGGACGCGTCCGCGAGCTTGCGCCGCAGTTCGTCGTTCTCCTGGTTCAGGCGACGGAGTTCGACGACGATCTCGTCGAGGAAATCGTCTACCTCGTCCTGGTCGTAGCCTTCACGGAACTTAGTGGGCTGAAACCTTTTGTTGACAACATCTTCTGGCGTCAGGGCCATCTGGTCACCTCATAGTGGTTATAAGACATGCCTGCCTATGAAGCAGACCTGACTACGGTACCGAATTGTGGACATGAAACTCTAGAAATCACACCAATTATGTGATTCAGCGTATATCTTTTGAGACTCGAAAACTAACCGGCTAGATCGATGTAGCCAGGCTGGCAGCGACGAACATGAGGATGGTTACCCCCAGGAACACCACCAAGAATGCCAGATCCAGCGACACTCCGCCCAGCCGTAGCGGCGGGATGAGCCGACGTAAGGCCTTGATTGGCGGATCAGTAACAGTGTAGACACCAGAAGCGAGCACGAGTGCCAGCCGTTTGGGACGCCAGCCGCGCGCAAACATCTGCACGGCATCGTAAACGATCCGAATAATCAGGGCTATCTGTACGACCATCAGTACCAGATAGATCAGAACAAAAACCAAACTCACGCGGCAGTCACAGTCCTAAAAACGATACTTCGAGAGGAACTCGTGAACCAGTTAACCACGCTAGCTTTGATTGAAGAAACTAGCCTGCGCCTCGCTGGCCTTCTGGTCTTCTCCCAGTACCTCGATGTAGGAGGGCGACAGGAGGAATACTTTGTTGGTGACCCGCTCGATGCTGCCGTGCAGACCAAAGACCAGTCCGGCGGAAAAGTCGACCAGACGCTTGGCATCGGATTCGCCCATATCGGTGACGTTCATGATGACGGGGATGCCGTCCCTGAAGCTTTCTCCGATGAGCTTTGCATCGTTGTAGGACCGTGGGTGCACCGTGGTGATCTGGCGCAGTGCTGCCGAATCCTCGCGTGAGGACTGTGCCCGCTTGATCGGAGTCACTGGGGCCCGGTACTCGTCCACCGGCGCGAGCCTGGCCGACTGAGGGACGTCAGCGTGCCGGTCGTCACGATCGTAATCCACTGAGTGATCCTCGTTCCTGCCTGATGAATTCTTTTGCTCGGACTCGTAGTGCTCATCACCGTCGGCGAGCCCAAGATAGATCATTGTCTTGCGCAGTGCGCCAGCCATGGTAGCTCCTGTCGTGTCATTGGGTATAGTCCAGACGCTACCGCAAGGGCGGGCGATCACCGAGGACCTGCGACCCTATTCTGAGGTGTGTCGCGCCCGCCGCGACCGCCGCTTCAAGGTCGCCGCTCATTCCGGCGGAGATCCCCGACGCGGCAGGGAATTCAGCTTGCAGTGCGGTCGAGATGTGTGCCAGCCGCCCGAAAGCTTCCGCCGGGTCGCTACCCAGGGGTGCCACAGCCATCACTCCAGCCAGCGCGAGGCCGTCGGTGCCGTCGATCAGGCGTCCGAGGGCGACGACGTCGGCCGGGGCCGCGCCGCCGCGTTGGTGTCCGCTGATGTTCGCCGCGCCGCCGTCCGCGGTCGCCAGGTCCACCTGGATGAAGCAGGACAGGTCGCGGGCAGGCTCATGGTCGCTCCCAGCCCGTTCGGTGGCCACCGCCTTGCCGAGGGCGCGGACCAGCGACGCCCGGTCCACCGAGTGGACTGCCTCCGCGTAGCGCGCCACGGACCGCGCCTTGTTGGTTTGGAGTTGGCCAATGAAGTGCCACCGCAGGCCAAGCTCCTCAAGCTCCAGGGCTTTGGCGGCGGCCTCCTGGTCGCGGCTCTCTCCCATGGTGGTGACGCCCAGCCCGGCGAGGATCCGGACATCGTCGGCAGGGAAATATTTGGTGACCACGATCAACTCGGGCCTGTCGGCACGGCCTGCGTCGGACACAGCCCGATCGATCCGACGGTGCACGGCAGAGAGACGTTCGGCGAGTTCCGCGGCGCGCGGCGACTGCATCAGGTGGTCCATATCAGCCCCGCGAACCGGCCGGCCGCTGGGCTGCGGCGGTGGGAGTACAGGGATTCGTTGTCGAGGGTACACAGGGTCGAGGGATCATCGGCGACTGCGCGTACTTCCACCCCGAGGGTGGTGAGCTGGTTTCGGACGGCACCGGGTAGATCGAGGCCAGGTGTCCCCCACCGGGTGGTTGCCCACGCCGCCGGGACGGCTGCTGTCACCTCGCGCCGCATGTCCTGAGGCACTTCGTAGCATTGCCCGCAGATGGCTGGGCCGATCCAGGCCATCAGGTCCTGCGCGCCACCCCGGCGCATCAGGCCAACAGTGTTCGCCACCACACCGGTGAGGACGCCCTGGCGTCCAGCATGGATCACCGCACTCGCCCCGCCCGGGCCAGGCCCGGCCGACAGCACCACGGGGACGCAATCCGCCACCATGACCGCCAGGGCTACCGACCCATCGGGGCAGACCTGCGCGTCCGCCCCGGCCACCTCGCTGATCGGACCGGGGCCCGCCAGCACTGCGTCAGCCGAGTGGGTTTGGTTCATGAAGCGAAGGGACCCGCCGGGGACACCCATCGCGGCCTCCAGAGCACGCCGACGACGAAGCACCGAGGCAGGCTCATCCCCCACATGTTGTGCGAGATTGCCCGCCCCGGTGCTGGTGAAAGCCACCCAGCGGCCAGGAGAGATTTCCTGTCGCCAGAAGAACACGGCGTCGATGGTTACTTCAGGAAGTCCGGAACGTCGAGTTCGTCCGAGCGGCTGGAGGAGAAGTCCGGCTCCACCACGGCTGGCAGATCGACGTCGAACCCTGAATCCGCTGGCACGTTGTTACCCGACTGCTGGGACCGCTGCGACCAGGCGCCGAGCCCCGCCGAGGCGGGGACTGCCGCGGCTGCCACCGGGACGCTCGCGCCGACGGACGGCGCCGAGACCGGCTTGGCCAGCTGTGAGTTGGGCTGCGAGGTGGCATCAACCTGATCGAAACCTGCTGCGATGACTGTAACGCGAGCCTCGTCGCCGAGGGCGTCGTCGATGACTGCACCGAAGATGATGTTCGCTTCGGGGTGAGCCACTTCCTGCACCAGGCGGGCTGCCTCGTTGATTTCGAACAGCCCCAGGTCGGATCCACCCTGAATGGACAGGAGCACGCCATGCGCACCATCAATGGATGCTTCGAGGAGTGGCGAGGCGATGGCCAGTTCGGCGGCCTTGACCGCGCGATCCTCGCCGCGGGCGGAGCCGATACCCATCAGGGCCGAGCCTGCACCCTGCATGACCGACTTCACATCGGCGAAGTCGAGGTTGATCAGGCCCGGGGTGGTGATCAGGTCGGTGATGCCCTGCACGCCGGAGAGCAGCACCTGGTCGGCCGACCGGAAGGCGTCAAGCATCGACACGTTGCGGTCGCTGATGGAGAGCAGCCTGTCGTTCGGGATGACGATCAGGGTGTCCACCTCGTCGCGGAGGGTATCGATACCCGTCTCGGCCTGGTTGGACCGACGGCGGCCCTCGAAGGTGAACGGCCGGGTGACCACACCAATGGTCAGGGCGCCAAGTGACCGCGCGATGCGGGCGACGACGGGTGCGCCACCAGTTCCGGTGCCGCCGCCCTCGCCGGCGGTGACGAAGACCATGTCTGCTCCGCGCAGCACCTCTTCAATTTCTTCGGCGTGGTCTTCGGCCGCTCGGCGTCCAACCTCTGGGTCTGCGCCGGCGCCGAGGCCACGGGTCAGTTCCCGGCCAACGTCGAGCTTCACGTCGGCATCGCTCATCAGCAGGGCCTGCGCGTCGGTGTTGATGGCGATGAATTCAACGCCACGCAAACCCACCTCGATCATGCGGTTGACGGCGTTCACGCCACCGCCGCCGATGCCTACTACCTTGATGACGGCCAAGTAATTCTGCGGTGCTGCCACGGTCCTGTGTCCCTTGTTCGAATGCGCTGTGTGGGGCTTGATCCGGCTGGATCTGTACCCAGCCTTCACGTTGATCAACGTTAACTCTCAACTTGAAAGTCAATGTTATGTCAAGTAACTTCTATTCAAGACGCTATGGGCAGGCGCTCTCATCTGCAATGACCGAACCCGCGTGTCGGAGAATTCTTTAGCGGGTGACCGGACTCGTCGGCGTACTGATGTCGAATTCCTTGGCCGGCGGATCGGTCGGTGGGGCGGCAAGTAGCGCTTCGAGAACCAGCGCCTTGGCCTGATTCTCCTCGGCGCTCCCCCAGAAGATGGTCTGGTCGGTGGTGAGCGACAGTTCCACCGAATCCACTGATTCCGCTGAGGCATGACCCAGCTGGTTCAGGATGCTCTCCGGCAGGGCGGCGAGCACCGTGGCAATGGAGGAAAACACTTCACTGTTCACCGCCTCGGTCCCCCCATCGATCAGGGGTAGCTGCACGGCGTCGCGGTCCTTGACGGATGCCAACTGACGGCCCTCAGCATCGATGAGGACGAACTGCCCGTCATTCTGCAGGATCGCCACCGGCACCCGTTCACGAATGGTGACCGCCAGCCCCGAGGGTGGAACCGCCGCGACGGTGACGCTCTCGATCGGAGCGAACCCCTCAAGCAGACGTTCCACTTCCTCGTCAGCGATCTGAGGCAGCGGTTCACCCAGCAACGGATTCAGGGCCGCTACGGCTTCCTCGGACGTCACGAGGGTGTTGCCGCTGATGGCAACACTGCGCAGCGCGAGTACCGGGGAGAAAATCAGGTAGGCCAGCAGTCCAGCCATCAGCAGCACCAGGAAGACGAGCCCCAGGATGAGGTTCCGACGTCGCCGTTTCCTGGGCGACTGAGGGAATGCCACGACTGAGCTGTCCGGTTCGTCCTGGGTCCGCGGCAGCCACGGATCGTCCGGGATGTCGAGCATCGAGACTTTGCTGCTAGTGATCCGGGGCACACTGACGGGGTCGGGGGTGGCGCCCGCCTGGGATGTGCTCCGCGGCTGGGACGTGGTTCCGGGCCTGCCGGGTTTGCGACGGCTCATGGACGGGAGGGTCCGGGCGCCGACGCTGACAGAGCTTTGACCAGGTCGGCGCCGTACTGGGTGACGTCGCCGGCGCCGACGGTGAGAATGATGTCCCCCGCCGCGGCGCGATCCGCGACCGCCCTGACGGCCGCGGCCGGGTCGGCGATGTAGCCGCCCGGCACGGTGAGCCGGTCAGTGATCAGCCGGCTGGTGACAGCCGGTGTAGGGTCTTCCCGTGCCGCGTAGATGTCCAGCACCGTGGCGGAGTCGGCCAGGCTCAGGGCCGTGGCAAACTCCACGGCGAACTCTTTGGTCCGCGAAAACAGGTGCGGCTGGAACAGGACGTGGACACAGTGTCCGGCGGCGACGGCGCGTGCCGCCTGCAGTGCCGCTGTCACCTCGGTGGGGTGGTGGGCGTAGTCGTCGAAGACCCGCACTCCCCTACCTTCACCGCGCGCCTCAAACCGGCGCGCGGCACCGGAGAACGTGGCCAGCCCCGCGGCCGCGGCGGCAGGGTCGACGCCCAGCTCCAGTGCCACGGCGAAAGCAGCGGTAGCGTTCCTGACGTTGTGGTCGCCCGGCACGCCGAGCCGGAGTTCCTGCTCGCTCTCCAGCCCGTCCACCGAGAAGGACAGCATGCTCGTCGAGGAGCTGCCGTCGGAAACCGTCGCTCCGATCCGCACATCAGCGAACGGCGAGTAGCCGTAGGTCCTGACCCGGCGGGTGTCGGCGACGCGTCCGGCGAGGGCAGCGGCGCCGTCGTCGTCGCGGCAGGTGACCAGGACGCCGTCGTCGACGTGCAGCAGGGCGGCGAACCGGTCGAACACGGCGTGGACGGCGGCGGCAGTGCCGTAGTGGTCAAGGTGGTCCGCCTCGACGTTGGTGACCACAGCGATGCGGGGTGAGTAGTTGAGGAAGGACCCGTCGGACTCGTCGGCTTCGGCGACGAACACGCTGCCTTCCGCCCAGGCGGCGTTCACGCCCAGCGCAGCCACGTCGCCGCCGATGGCGAACGAGGGGTCCAGGCCCGCGGCCTGCAGCATGACGGTGATCATGGCGGTGGTGGTGGTTTTGCCGTGGGTGCCGGCGACCGCCACGACTTCCCGCCCGGTCATGGCGACAGCCAGTGCCTGGGAGCGGTGCAGGATGCGGAGCCCCTTGTCCTGGGCGGCGGCGAGCTCGGGGTTGGTTGCCCTGATCGCGGTTGAGATGACCACGGTGTCGGCGCCGTCAACGTTTTCGGCTCGGTGCCCGACGTCGGTGCGCGCACCAAGGCTGCCGAGGGCTCGGAGGTTAAGCGAATCGGCGGCGTCGGACCCGGAGACCGGGACGCCCTGGCCGAGGAGCACCCGGGCGACGGCTGACATGCCGGCTCCGCCGAGGCCAATGAAGTGGACGTGGCCGAGGCTGGCAGGCGTCAGGGTGGTGGACTGGGTCATGACTGTGCTCCCCGTCCCGCAGCAACAACAAGCCGGGCCATCTGGACGTCGGCGTCCCGCACACCGAGGGCGGCGCTTGCGGCAGCCATGGCGTTGAGGGCCGCGGAGTTTTTCAGGAGCGGGAACACGTGGTCGGTCAGCCAGCCCGCGGTGAGCGACGCGTCCTCCACCAAAAGGGCACCGCCGGCCGTGATCAGGTCGGCGGCGTTGCGGCGTTGTTCACCGTTGCCGTGGGGCAGCGGCACGAAGACGGCGGGGAGACCGACGGCGCTGACCTCGCAGACGGTTGCGGCGCCGGCACGGGCGAGGAGGAGATCGGCTGCCGCGTAGACGGTCTCCATGTCATCGACGTACTCGATCTGGCGGTAGCCCTCGGCGCGCAGCGGCTGACCGTCGGCGCCGGTGACGGCTTTGCCGCCCCCGGTGATGTGCAGCAGCTGGATGCCCTCGGCGGCAAGCAGCGGTGCTGCCGCCGCCACGGCCCGGTTGATGCTGACGGCGCCGGATGATCCGCCGGTCACAATGAGCGCTGGCTGGGTGCTATTCAGACCCAGGGCGGCCCGCGCAGCGGTTCGTGCCCCGGCACGGTGGAGGGTGGAGATGCTGCGCCGCATGGGCATGCCGACCACCTGTGCGCGAGGCAGACCGGTGCCCTTGAACGCCACCGCCACAGTGGCGGCGATGCGGGAGCCCAGGCGGTTGGCCAGGCCCGGGTGGGCGTTGGCCTCGTGGATCACGACGGGGGTCTTCCGCCGCCACGCTGCCAGGTACAGGGGGGTGGAGACGTAGCCCCCGACGCCGACCACGACGTCGGCATCGGCGCGGTCCAGGACGGCTGCTGCCTGCCGGACTGCCCGGATCAGGCGGATGGGCAGTTTCACCAGGTCCACCGACGGGCGGCGTGGCATCGGGACCCGGTCGATAATTTCCAGCGGGTAGCCGGCGGCAGGGACCAGCCGGGTCTCCATTCCGGCGGACGTGCCCACCACCACCTGACGGATCCCGGGTTCGGTCTCCGTCAGTGCGTTGGCTATCGCCAGCAGTGGGCTGATGTGGCCGGCGGTTCCGCCGCCGGCCAGGACCACTGAAAGGGGGGTTGTGCTCATCGGGTTGCTGGTTCGCTTTCTGTGGAACGGGTGTCTGCGGGGGCATCGTCATCGGACACCGGTGCGGGAGGCATTTTGCGGGCGAAGGCCAGCAACACCCCGACGGCGGCGAGGGTGAAGGTCAACGCCGACCCGCCGTAGGAGATAAAGGGCAGCGGGACTCCGATGACGGGAAGGACTCCGGTCACCATGCCAATGTTGACGAAGGCCTGACCGATCAGCCACACCAGGATGGATCCCAGGAGGATCCGCACAAACGGGTCAGTGTAGCGTCGGGCCGCCCGGATGGTGGCGACGGCGAGGATGCCAAAGAGGGCGACGACGACGAGGGTTCCGATCAGCCCGAATTCCTCGCCGATGATGGCGAAGATGAAGTCATTGTGGGCTTCGGGGATCCAGTTCCACTTTTGCCGGCTCTGTCCGATACCAACCCCCCACCAGCCGCCGGAGGCGAGGGCGAACAGTCCGTTGTCGGACTGCAGGCAGAGGTCACGGCCGTCGTCACAGTTGATCCGCAGCCAGGCGCTGATCCTGTCGCTGCGGTTACCGCTGACGAGCACCATGACCAGTGCTCCGGCGAGCCCGGCAATGCCAGCGATCGTGAACATCTTCATGGGGGCGCCAGCAAAGAAGAGGGCCGCCGCGAGGATCATCATCAGGATGATGACGGTGCCCAGGTCCCCGCCGAGCAGGACCAGCCCGATGGGAAGGCCGCCGAGCGGGAGGGCAGGAATCATGGCGTGTTTCCAGTTCCGGACCAGCCTGCCCTTGCGAGCCAGGACGCTGGCCAGCCAGATGGCCAGGGCGAGCTTCGCCGGCTCGGACGGCTGCATGGTGAAGCCGCCGATCTGGATCCAGTTCTGGTTGCCGTTGATGTTCACGCCGATGGCGAGGACCAGCACCAGCAGGACAATTGCTATCCCCAACACCGGCCATGCCAGGAGCCGGTAGGCGCGGGCGCCGAAGCGGGACAGCAGGAGCATCAGTACCAGCCCGCCAGCGGCCCAGATGGCCTGGCGCAGGAACAACTCGAACTCGCTGGTGCCTTCAGCGATCGCCTCCACCGAGGACGCTGAGAGCACCATCATGAGGCCAATGGCGGTGAGAGCCAGGGCTGACCCGAGGATCATGTAATAGCTGGCGCCGCTGGCCTGCTTGTCGCTGCCCTCCAGGTACGTCCAGAACTGCCCGAAGCGGGCGAGTGGACCTTTCCGTGCCGGGTCTTTCCCCGCGGGGCCGGTCGAGGCCTTGCCGGGGGTGCGGGGTACTGCGGCGAGTGGGGTGCCGGTCCGGGAATGCTGACGCATCACCGGCTTCCGGCGGACTGGCCGGGTGGGCGTGGTGACCATTAGAACTCCTTTGCGGTCTTCGCCTGCCCTTCCACGATCACGCGGACTGCCTCGATAAAGGCTTCGCCTCGGTGAGCATAGGAGGAAAACTGATCCATGGATGCTGCCGCCGGAGCCATCAGCACGGTGTCGCCGTCGCCGGCCAGCCGCACTGATTCCCTTACCGCCGATTCCATCACCCGTTCGCCCAGGGGCGCGGTGGTGGTCTCGTCGGACAACGTCACGTCCCCAGTCTCCCCCGTGCCCGCTTCGATCAGCGGAACATCCGGAGCGTGTCGGCGCAATGACGCCATCAGGTCCGAACTGTCGGCACCGATCAGCACCACGGCCTTGAGCCGTTTCGCGTGCGTCTGGACCAGCTCGTCATAGTTGACGCCCTTGGACAGGCCTCCGGCGATCCAGATGACCGAGTGGAAGGCCGACAGTGAGGCTGCGGCGGCGTGCGGATTGGTGGCCTTGGAGTCATTGATCCAGAGGACGCCGTCCTGGGAAGACACCAGCTGGATGCGATGGTCGGTGGGCTGGTAGTTCCTGATCCCGGTGCGGATGGCTGCCGGTTCGACGCCGGCGGCCCGGACCAGCGCGGCGGCGGCCAGGGCGTTTGCCACCAGGTGGCGGGGAACCAGTTCGCCCAACTCCCTGATAGCGGCGAGCTCGACCGCTGAGTCCTTGCGCTGCTCGATGAACGCGCGGTCAACGAGCAGGTCGTCGACGACGCCCACCATGCTGACGGCGGGCGTCGAGGTCGTGAAGCCGATGGCACGGCAACCTTCGACGACGTCGGCCTCCTCGACCATCCGCTCGGTGGCGGGCTGTTCGGCGTTGTAGATGCAAGCGACTTTGGTGTTGGCGTAGATTTTTGCCTTGTCGGCGGTGTACTGATCGAAGCCGCCGTGCCAGTCAACGTGATCCTCGGCGACGTTGAGGCACACGCTGGCCAGGGGTGAGATGGAGCCGGTCCAGTGCAGCTGGAAGCTGGACAGTTCAACGGCGATAAAATCGTAGCCCTGGGGGTCCCGGATGGCGTCCAGGATCGGAGTGCCGATGTTGCCTGCCGCGACGGCACGAAGGCCTGCGGCGAGGAGCATCGATTCCACGAGGGAGACGGTGGTGGTTTTCCCGTTGGTCCCGGTGATGGTCAGCCATTCGGCGGTGGGGCGGCCCTCGCGGATCCTGACCCGCCAGGCCAGTTCGACGTCCCCCCAGACAGGGATGCCGGCGTCGGCGGCTGCACGGAGCAGCGGCTGCTGGGGGGTCCAACCCGGCGACGTCACCACGAGGTCCGGAAGGTCGCCGTCGATCAGCGGAAGGGCCGTCGCCTGGTCGGGGCCCAGCAGGACGTCCACCGCACCGACGATGGACAGGGTGTCCGCTTTGGCCCGGTTTTCTGCTGTGTCGGAACCGTCGATGACGACGACGCGGGCGCCGAGCTCGATGAGGGTGTCGGCGACCGAGAACCCGGAGAGCCCGACGCCGGTGACGGCCACGCGGAGGCCGTGCCAGTCGCTGTCCCAGGTGATCAGTGAATCGAGATCGGGGGCGCCGGTCATATCAGCACCACCCACTCGGCGTAGAAGATGCCGAGGGCGGTTGCCACGAACAGGCCGGCGAGGATCCAGAACCTGACCACCACGGTGACTTCCTGCCAGCCCTTGAGCTCGAAGTGGTGTTGCAGGGGCGCCATCTTGAAGACGCGTTTACCGCCGGACAGTTTGAAGTAGCCGACCTGGATGATCACGGAGAGGGTGATCATGACGAACAGCCCGGCGAGGATGACCAGCAGGAGCTGGGTGCGGGACAGGATGGCGAAGCCGGCGATCGCACCGCCGATGGCGAGCGAACCGGTGTCGCCCATGAAGATCTTCGCCGGCGAGGTGTTCCACCAGAGGAAACCGACGAGGGCACCGCACATGGTTCCCGCGATGAGGGCCAGGTCGAGGGGATCACGGACGGTGTAGCAGACGCTGCGGGCGACGTCGTCAAGGGCGCAGCTCTGGTTGGACTGCCAGATTCCCATCAGCATGTAGGCGCCAAACACCAGGACTGATGCTCCGGCTGCCAGACCGTCGAGGCCGTCCGCGAGGTTCACCCCGTTGCTGGCCGCGGTGATGATGAGGTTGGACCAGATGACAAACAGCACTGCACCGACGATGGTGCCCGCGAATGCCAGGTCGATTGAGGTGTCGCGGAGGAAGGAGATGGCGGTGGAGGCCGGCGTCCTGCCGTCCTCGTTGGGAAACCCGAGGGCCAGGACGGCGAAGATGATGCCGACCAGGGTCTGTCCGGCGATCTTCGCCGGCGCGCTGAGGCCGAGGCTGCGCTGTTTGGAAATCTTGATGTAGTCGTCGAAGAATCCGACGATTCCCATGCCCACCATGAGGAGGAGCAGGAGGAGTCCCGAGGCCGAGGGGCCGGTCGACACCCCGGCCCAGACCATGAGGAGGTGGGTGACGAAGTAGGCGATCAGGACCGAGCCCACGATGACGGCGCCACCCATGGTGGGGGTACCGCGCTTGGTGTGGTGTGCGGTGGGTCCGTCGTCGCGGATGAACTGGCCGTAGCCGCGGTTCACCAGCAGTTTGATGAACAGGGGGGTGCCCACGAGTGCCAGCACCAGCCCCATAGCTGAGCCGATCAGTAGTGCAATCACAGCTGTGGCTCCCCTTGGAGTTCAGTTGAGCCGGGCACTGATGTTCCAGGCGTGGCGGTGGACGGTGCTTCGGTCGATGACAATGCTATCCGATCACCCAGGAATCGAAGCCCGACCCCGTTGGAGGATTTGAACAACACCAGGTCGCCGGGTTGCAGCGCCGCGGTGAGCATCTGCTCGGCTGCTGCAAGGTCATCGGCGAAGAGCACCTCGTCTCCCCAGGACCCTTCGAGGACGGCGCCGTTGTAGAGGGCACGCGCCCCCATTCCGACGACGAGGAGCTTGGAAATGTTGAGGCGGACCACGACCCGCCCGACGGCGTCGTGCTCGGCGATGGAATCCTCGCCGAGTTCGAGCATCTCGCCGAGTACGGCCCAGGTGCGCCTGCCCCGGCCGAGTTCGGCTACGGTGCGCAGCGCTGCCCGCATCGATTCGGGGTTGGCGTTGTACGCGTCGTTGATGACCGTCACTCCGTCAGCGCGTTCGGTCCGCTCCATGCGCCACCGGCTCTGTGCTTCCAGCCGCGAGAGGGCGGCGGCGGTGGCTGCTCCGGGGATGCCGAGGACTGTCGCCACCGATGCTGCGGCGAGGAGGTTGGTGATCTGGTGGGTGCCGATCAGGCGTGAGGTGACCGGGTAGGCCGCGTCATCACCAGGCACGGTGAGCGTGAAGGCCGGGTGGCCCTCGGCGGTGGTAGTGACCGATGTAGCCCGGATCACCGGGCCTCCGGCGGGGACGTGGGTGTTGTCAGACGTGAAGTACAGCTTCTGTGCGATGGTACGTTGTTCCATCGCGAGCACGCGGGCGTCGTCGGCGTTCATGATGGCCGTTCCGGTGGCGGGCAACGCGCGCAGCAGCTCGGATTTGGCCAGGGCGATGTTTTCCACGCCGCCGAATTCTCCTGCGTGTGCGCTGCCGACACCCAGGACTACCCCGATATCGGGGGCGACCAGGTCGGCCAGATAGGTGATGTGACCGATCTTCGTGGCTCCCATCTCGATGATGAGGTACCTCGTGGTGTAGTCGGCGCCGAATACGGTCAGCGGAACGCCGACCTCGCCGTTGTAGGAACCGATCGGAGCGACAGTGGGTGCCAGCTCCGAGAGGATGCCTGACAGTAGATCCTTGGTGGTGGTTTTTCCGGCTGACCCGGTGATCCCGATGACGGTCAGCGGTGAGTGGGCGCGCAGCCGGCGCACCACCTCGGCGGCGAGCCGGCCCATGGCCAGCACCACGTCGTCGACGACGACTGCCGGGTACTCCGCCGCGCCGTCGGCGCCGGTCTCGGCGACCGGGTGTTCCACGAGCGCGAGGACTGCCCCGTTGAGGAAGGCCTGCGGGACGAACTGATGCCCGTCAGCGGTTTCTCCGGGCTTCGCGACGAACAGGCCGCCAGCCTGGACGTCGCGGGAATCCACCGTGACAGAGCTGACAGTCTGGGTCTGCCGCGCTGCGGCTGGGGGGGTCAAATGGCCCTTGGTTATTGCCGCGATTTCGGCTGCGCTTAGTTCAATCATGACGGTCTAGGATTCTATCCTGTGGCTGGGATGGACAGAGAATCCGTAGCGTGTCAACGCCTTGGCCAATTCCACCCGGTCGTCCAGGGGCAGGTTGACTCCCTTGACCTCCTGCCAGACCTCATGACCGCGGCCGGCAATCAGGACCGTGTCCGACGGCGACGCCATGGCGACGGCGCGGTCGATTGCCTCGGCGCGGGGATAGATTTCGAGCACCTCGCAGGGCAGGGCCCCCGCGTCGCGGGCTTCCAGCGCACCGGCCAGTACCCCCTGCCGGATCTCCGCCTCGTCCTCGTCATGGGGGTCATCGTCGGTGACGATCACCACGTCGGCGAGCCGGGCTGCTGTGGCACCCATGATGGGCCGCTTGGTTTGGTCCCGCTGGCCGGTGGCCCCGAAAACGACGATCAACCGCGCCCCGGGCGCAGTGGGTTTGACCGATTCGAGAGTGCGGGCCAGCGCGTCCGGGTTGTGGGCAAAATCGACTATTGCTGCAGGGTGCTCACCGATGAGCTGCATGCGTCCGGGCACTGCTGACGAGAAGGGGTCGGCTGCGTCGGCGGCGGCCTGGACCTCGGCGGCGGGTACCCCCGAGGCGAGCACCATGACCGTGGCCAGCGCCGCGTTGGAAATGTTGAACGTACCCGGCAGGCTGGTGTGCAGCCTGAGGCTCTCCCCCGCGGGTCCGGTGAGGGAGAACGCGTGGCCAAGCCCGCGACGGGCCACATCGCGAACCTGCCAGTCAGGTGTGCCGGCTGGTCGCCCGCTACCGGTCGTCCCGCCGTCGTCGTGCCGGGCGGTATGAGTGCTGAGGGTGACGACGTCGGCCCCGGCGGCGTGGGCCATCTTCACGCCCCACGGGTCGTCGACGATGATGACCGCGCTGTTCGCCCGTTCCCGGGAGAACAGCTCTGCCTTGACGTCGAAATACTCCTCCATGGTGCCGTGGAGGTCCAGATGGTCCTGGGTCAGGTTGGTGAACCCTGCCACGTCAAACTTCACGCCGTCGACCCGCCGGTACTCGATGGCGTGGGACGACACCTCCATGGCGGCCGTCTGAATGCCGCGCTCCCGCATCAGGCCCAGGATGCCATGCACCTGGGGTGACTCGGGGGTGGTGAGTGCGCTGGCGATCGGTTGACCGCCGGCATGAATTTCAATGGTGCCCATCAGCCCGGTGCTCTTGCCCAGACCGTCGAGCAGCGCGTTGATGAAGTAGGTAGTGGTGGTTTTGCCGTTGGTGCCCGTCACACCGAACAGGGTGGGACGGTCGGACCCGGTGGGTTGGCTGTCGAAGATGGCAGCGGCAAGGGGGCCCACCAGTTCCCTGAGCCGGGCGGCACTGAACAGTGGTGTGGACCCGGCGGCTGAGACGGCTTCGGCCGCTGGGGCAAGGCCAGCCTCGTCGGTGAGGACAGCGACGGCACCCGCCGCCAGGGCCCGGGCGGTGAAAGAGGCTCCGTGTTTGCCGGCGCCGGGGAGGGCGATGTAGAGGTCGCCCGCCCGGACCATGCGGGAGTCAATGGCGATCCCGGTCATCTGAGTGTGGGAGCCGCCGTCGTACCCGGGAACCGGGTGGATTGCCGGTAAACCGGCAGGAAGGGTACTAAATACCCGGTGCAGCGGGAGGGGGGTCACTACAGCGGGGCGCATCCCTGCGTCAGGGTGCGCTGCAGGATCTTCAATTGTTGGCACGTGTGCTGCTCCGGGTTAGTACTCGATGGGGTAGGTCTCGGGCTTCCCCGTGGAGGGTGCAACGTTCTTCGCGTTGAGCACCTGCTCCATGACCTTCTGGAAGGACTGCCCTGGGATCAGATAGTACAGATCGCCCTGCGGACGCTGGAGGGTCACCACCACTACGTATTTGGGGTCGTCCATGGGCGCCATGCCTGCGTAGGAAAGGGTGTATCCGTCGTAGCCACCGGTAGCGCCGGGCGCCTCGGCGGTACCGGTTTTGGACCCCACCCGGTACTCGTCGAGGGCTCCGGACGCGCCGGACCCCTCGACCGTGACAGTTTCGAGCATCTTCTGCAGCTGCGATGAGGTGTCGGGTGACACTACTTCGATGCCCTCGTCCTGGGGCACCTTGTGCTCGGTGCCGTCCGGGTCAATATAGGCATCGATCAGGCGGGGCTTCAGCCGGACGCCGTCGTTGGCGATGGTCTGGTAGACCATCGCCGTGTGCAGCGCTGTCTGCGCCAGGCCCTGTCCGAAGAGCACCGTGTACTGCTGCCGATCGTCCCAGTCCTCGGGCTGGGCGAGGATGCCGCTGGTTTCACCATTCAGGCCGACGTCAAGGGGCTGGCCGATCCCGAACTTGGTCAGCCAGTCGTAGCGCTGCTGCTTGCTGAGCTGCTCTCCGACCATGACTGTCCCGGTGTTCATGGACTTGGCGAAGATCCCGGCAACGGTGCGCCGCTCTTCGCCATGCTCGAACGCATCCTTGAAGGTCTGGTTGCCCACGGTGTAGGTGTTGGGCAGCAGGAACTCGCTGGTCGGTTCGATGATGCCCTCCTCCAACCCTGCGGCCATGGTGATCAGCTTGGTGGTGGAGCCGGGTTCGAAGGACGAGGTGACCGACAGGGGTTTCCGGAATTCGGGTTCGGTGGCGCCGGGGTTGTTGGGATCCATGGTGGTGGACTCGGCCATGGCAACGATGCCCCCGGTGTCCGCTTCAACCACCACGATGTTGCCCCACTGGGCGTCGTATTCCTCCACCTGGGAGGCGATAGTCTGCTGAGCGAACCACTGGAGGTCCTGGTCTATGGTCAGTTTCACTGACTGCCCGTCTTGAGCGGGGACGTCCTCGTTGGTGGCGTAGGGGATGCGGATGCCGTCCCCGCCGATTTCGAAGGTGCGGCTGCCTGCCTCGCCCGTCAGTATGTCGTTCTGGGTGAGCTCAAGTCCTTCGTTCTCCTCCCCGACGAAGCCGACAATCGATCCGGCAACCGGACCCGAAGGGTAGGTGCGGAGGCTGACCGGGTCAGCGTAGACGCCGGGCATCCGCACGGCCAGTGCAGCGTTCTTGACCTCGGGGGTCACCTCACGGGCCACATACCCGAACTTTTTGTCGCCGATGATCGACGCTTCAAGGGTGGCTGCATCCTGGCCGAGGATGGCCGACAGTTCAGCGATCCCCTCATCCATGGTCAGCTCTTCACGGTCGCCCTCGGCGTTGATGCGGGCGAAGGTATCACCCTCGGCGAGGGTCTGGTCGACGACGACGTCGAAGCGCTCCACGGTCCGGGCCAGGTAGTTGCCGTTGCTGTCGAGGATGTCGCCGCGCACGGGCTGGACGGGGAAGGATTCGAGGCGTTTGTTGAGCCCGGCCTGTGCCATGCCGCCGAGGTCCAGCGCCTGCACCTGGAAAAGGCGGACGCCAAGAACCAGCAGGAGAATCAGGACGAAGGCGAGACCGACCCGAAGCCGTTTGGCACCGAGAGCCACCCGGAATTTGTCGTGCTCAGTTGCTGTAGCCACTTCAATATCCTTTGGTGTCACTTCGGTAATCGTTGATCAGGTGCGTTACCCGCCGGTGCCTTGCTGTGGTGCTGGGATCGATCCGCCGTTGAGTTCGATGGCCTGCGGCTGCTCCGCCGGGGTGACGGGTTCCTCAACTTCTGCTTCCGCTGCGGCGGCGTCCTCGGCTGGCGTTTCGACCGGCGGAGCGGCCACGGGTGGAGCTACCGCACTGGCGGTGGAGACGTCGGGTGCAGCGATGAGTGCCAATGGCTCGCCGCCCTTTTTTGCAGCCTCCGGTGTTCCTGCGATTTTCATCGAATCTACATCAATGGATCCGAATCCCGGGGAGGCCACCATGCCGAGTTCCCTGGCCTCGGCGGCAAGATTCTGTGGAGCCCGCAAGTCTTCCATCTGCTGGGTCAGAGCCTGGTTTTCCTGGCTCAGGGCAATCTGCTGGTTGCGCAGGTCTACGAGCTCATACTGGCTGCTCGATACCGAAATGTTCAGCATCAGCACGGTGACCAGCGCGCCGACGAGTGCGATCATGCTGAACACGGCGAAGGGGATACGGCGTCGGGCCGGTCCGGCTGGCACGAGCGATAGCGGGGTTCTGATCTGCTGGGATGATGCACCACCCGTCGAGGGGGTAGCCAGCGGCTCGTAAGATTCAGCGAGTTGCTGGCTCATGATGCATTCCTGTCTTTGGTGTTTCGGGACACCTTTTTGATTCGTTCCACGGCCCGCAGCTTGGCTGAGGCCGCCCGTGGGTTTTCTTCGATTTCGTGCTCGGTCGGGGCTTCGGTGCCCCGGGTAAG
Organism: Arthrobacter sp. CAN_A1; assembly: GCF_015751665.1. Taxonomy (NCBI): domain Bacteria; kingdom Bacillati; phylum Actinomycetota; class Actinomycetes; order Micrococcales; family Micrococcaceae; genus Arthrobacter; species Arthrobacter sp. CAN_A1. The sequence continues at coordinate 29,854 of NZ_JADOUR010000013.1, forward strand.
TGACATGAGGTACGGCTTGTGCTCCTCGAGCTCCACGGGGAAGCCGACGGGAGCAGAGGACCGCGTTCCAGCGGTGAAGGCGGTCTTGACGATCTTGTCCTCCAGCGAGTGGTAGGACATGGCAACGATCCGGCCGCCGACAGTCAGCGATTCAATGGCGGCCGGGATGGCCCGTTCCAGGACGGTGAGCTCTTCGTTGACTTCAATCCGCAGCGCCTGGAAGGTCCGCTTGGCGGGGTGGCCGCCGGTTCGTGCTGCGGCTGCGGGGACCACTGCACGGATGACGTCGACCAGCTGGCCGGTTGAGGTGAAAGGGGCATCGCGGCGAGCCGAGACGATCGCCGAGGAAATCCTGCCGGCGAACTTTTCTTCCCCCCAGGAGCGGATGATTCTGAGGAGTTCGGCTTCCGGGTACCCGTTGACAACGTCGGCGGCTGTCTGTCCTGTGCTGGTATCCATCCGCATGTCCAGGGGCGCGTCGTAGGAGTAGGCGAATCCGCGTTCTCGCTCGTCCAGCTGGAGTGATGAGACTCCGAGGTCGAAAAGCACGCCATCGACCGCGTCGATTCCCAGGTCAGCGAGGACCTCGGGGATTTCGTCGTAGACGGCGTGAACCAGGTCGGTCCGGCCCGAGAAGGCTGAGAGTCGCTCCCCTGCCAGACCGATGGCCTGCAGATCCCGGTCGATGCCAACCAGATGGGCCTGCGGGAACCGTTCCAGGAGGTATTCGGAGTGGCCGCCCATGCCCAGCGTCGCGTCAACGACCACCGGGGTGCGGCCCGCGGCGGCAGCGGCGAGAAGTGCCGGTTCGAGGAGCGAGATGCAGCGTTCACGCAGTACCGGGACGTGGCGTTCACCGGTAGGGCGGTCGTCGCTCATTCAGTCGCTCCTTCCTCGGTCATGCTGGCGTGTGGTGGTGCGACTCGCTTCTTAAGCCAGATCCCCATCCGACCAGGCGCTGTGCCCGCCTGGGTCCGGGGAAGGTGATCCAGGTGGAACTGGCGCCGGGCGGCTGGAGATCTCGTTCAAGAAGCCGTCCTGCTGTGGTGCGTGTTTCAGGTGGTGCGTGGTGCTGCTAGAAAAACCCGGGAAGGGCTTCCTCATCCGTTTCGGAGAACACGTTCTCCTTCTCGGCAAGGTAGGTGTTCCAGGCTGAGGCATCCCAGATCTCAGCGCGGCTGCCCGCACCAATCACTGCAAGTTCCCGGTCCAGTCCCGCATAGGTCCGGAGCGCTTGGGGGATGGTGATCCGCCCCTGTTTGTCCGGCACCTCATCCGAGGCCCCCGACAAGAACACCCTGCTGTAGTCACGGGATTGCCGTGATGACAGCGGTGCTGCCCGCATTTGTTCGTGAAGCTGTTCAAACTCGCGCTGACTAAAGACGTAGATACACCGCTCCTGGCCCCGGGTGAGGACCAACCCGTTGGACAGTTCCTCCCGGAACTTCGCTGGGAGGATCAGCCTGCCCTTCTCGTCAAGACGCGGCAGATGGGTTCCGAGGAACATCTGCCACCGCCCATCCGATCCGGAAAGCACCTCGCGGCACCACTACGCTCTTATAACCACCACTTTACTCCACATCCCTCCCCCGTCAATCCATTTTGACCCTCTGGGCAGATCAATTTCCTGGCAGTTTCCTGTATTGGCGCGGCGGGGACAGGGTGGTGCGAAGTGGAGGGGTCTGACAGCCTCATGGCACCAGCGCGTCCCGGAATACTCCGATCGGGCCCGAAATGTCCCGTTAAATGCCGATAGACCCGCAGATGCGGGTCTATCCAGCTGAGCTTTGGGTGAAGTTTTGGGCTTTGTGGATGAAAGTGGAGGGGCCCGGGCAGGCTGCTAGCTGATTGGGCTAGGGCTGATCCCGTTTCCGCTCATCCCACTTTTCCTCGAGAGTGCTGAGGAAGCCTCCGCTTCGATTGACCGGAGCGGCCTTGGTTGTTCCGCGCGGCATGGGGGCTGAATCGCCCCCCTTGGGCCGGGTGGTGGCGAAGTACACGCCTGCGCCCATCACCAGGAAACCTGCCACTCCGACAAGAATGATCTGGTTCGCTACGCCGAGCAGGAGCACCAGAATGCCCGCAACAGCCATCAGGGCGCCAATGACAATCCGGCGCGTTGACAGTGACCGCTGGGTGCTTGATGCCATCGAGTTGGCGAACTTTGGATCGTCGGCGTGAAGCTGCTGCTCCAGCTGATCAAGCAACCTCTGTTCGTGTTCCGAGAGTGCCATCACTGCCTCCATGCTGATAATAATTCTTGATCCCTCACCCCAACCAACGAGCACCTGACGCATCCGGTTCCCCGCCACGTTTTACGGTGTGTCCGGGGGCCGCATTGACTGGTATTCCTGGTTGAGATTCGCCTTTGGTCTAAGGATAGATCGCAATCCCCACAAGGGAAAGCCACAGGCCTCACGGGCGGAAATCCCCCCTCCCGACGCCGGCCGCGTGGGCGGTTCAGGGTGTGGTATCCGAGGGGCGGCGGAAGAGCTGGGCTGGCTGAATGGCGGACTTGCCGAACTTCCTGTTCACCTGATCCAGCGCCGACTCCGCGAGGCGCCAGTTCTCGTCCCGGCGATCAATGGTGAGTTGGTGGCCCGACCCGGAAGATGGCTCCAGTTGGTCGGCGCGCACCCCCACCAGCCGCACGCTCATCGGCCGCTCCCCCAGGGACGCCAGAAGAGAGGTAGCTGCAGAGTAAATCGCATGTGCACTGTCGGTGGGTTCGCTCAGCCTCTTGGTCCTCGTGAGGGTCGAGAAATCCGCATACCGCAGCTTGATTGCCACACCGCCGCACTGCAGATGAGCCTGCCGCAGCCGCGCTGCGGTCCGGTGGGACAGCCTGAGCATTTCAGTGTGCAGGGTCGAATCGTCGCTGACGTCTTCGGCAAAGGTCTCCTCAGCCCCGAGGGTTTTCTCCTGACGGGTGACCGTGACGGTCCGCGGATCCCTTCCCCAGGCAAGGTCATAAACATGCTGCCCGGTCACGCCCAGCAGCTTGCGGAGGGAGGACACGGGAGTCTGCGCGAGGTCCTCGACGGTCCTGATTCCCAGCCGCGCCAGCACCTCTTGGGTTTTGGCGCCGACCCCCCAGAGCGCTGACACGGGGAGGGTATGCAGATAGGCGACCGTCTGGTCGCCGGGGATCACCAGGAGGCCGTTGGGTTTGGACCGGGTTGAGGCAATTTTGGCGACAAACTTGGTGGTCGCCGCACCGACGCTCGCGGTAATTCCCAGTTCCCGGTGGATGGTGGTTCGGATCAACTCGCCGATGTCACGGGGGCCGCCCAGCCGGCGCATGGACCCGGCAATGTCGAGGAACGCTTCATCGACACTGAGTTGTTCAACGAAGGGAGTGATGGTCCCAAAGATTGCCATCACATCGCGTGAGATCACCGAGTATTTGTCATGGTGCGGTTCAAGCACCACCCCCTGGGGGCATAACCGCATCGCCGCCGACATCGGCATCGCGGAGCGGACACCAAACCGTCGCGCCTCATAGGAAGCGGAGAGAACAACCGAACGCCCACTCGGTGACCCGACGATCACTGGCGTGCCCACCAGATCGGGTCGGTCCAGCAATTCGACACCCACATAGAAGGCATCCATGTCCACATGGAGGATGCTGCACTCCGCGTGCGGAAGATGTTCTTTGGGTCCAACGATCACAGGTCAATCGTAGCCAGTTAGTAGGATAAGACAGCCCACAGATCACCCTGGCCGGCGGAATGCCCGGCGCACCCCCACGTGGACTGCCGTCCGCACTCCGAGGAGAGTCCATGACCGACCAGAACCTGTTTGCCCAGGATGGCTCTGTTGACCACCTGGTGACGCGTGAGCAGACGGCGTACCGGGCTGATGTGACGAACGGGCTCGATCTGTTCCTCACCCGCCAGCGGACCATTCTGGGTGGGATTGCCGACGATGCGCTTGAGCCCGCCGAAGCCATCACCCGGTTGACCGCGGGGGGCAAACGGCTGCGCGCTCTGCTCTGCTACTGGGGTTTCAGGGGGGCGGGCGGCCCGGCCGGCGCCAGCGAACCCATCCTGGCCGGGGTTGCCCTGGAACTGTTCCAGGCCGCGGCCCTGATTCACGACGATGTCATTGACCGCTCCGATACCCGGCGTGGATCGCCCAGTGTGCACCGCCAGTTCGGTGCGCTGCATCAGCGAAACCGGTGGCACCTCAGCGCCGACCGGTTCGGCGTCTCCGCAGCCGTATTGACCGGAGATATGTGCCTGTCCTTCAGTGAGGAACAGTTCTCGGACATCGGGGCGGGCGCCGCTTCGGGAACCCCTGCCCGCGCGATTTTCAACAGGATGCGCACCGAGGTGATGGCGGGCCAGTATCTCGACCTCCTGGAGGAAGCGGTGGGCCCGGACCGGACGCCAGCCGACGCCGCCGAGCGCGCCCAGCAGATTGTCCGGTTCAAATCCGCGAAGTATTCGATCGAACATCCCCTGGCTCTGGGGGGTGCCCTCGCCGGGGCCGATGCCTCGTTGCTGGACGGCTACTCAGCGTTTTCGCTTCCCCTGGGGGAAGCTTTTCAGCTCCGCGACGATGTGCTCGGGGTTTTCGGCGATCCAGCGGTCACCGGGAAGCCCGCCGGGGACGATCTGCGTGAGGGCAAACGAACCCTCCTCATTGCCCACGCCCTCCAGGGCGGTAGCCCCGAGGACCGGACACTGATCAATGAGACATTGGGCCAGGCAGCTCTTGACGACGACGGCGTTGCCCGCCTTCGGGACGCCATCTCCTCATCGGGAGCGTTACAGGCCGTTGAATCCCTGATTGCCCGGCATTCCGAGGCGGCAGCACACGCTCTGGGGCGCCTCGACCTTGAAGACATCTGCCGTTCGGCCCTCGCGGACCTGGCGACGGCGGCGGTCAGGCGATCGGCCTAAATCTGGAATGTTCACCGGGCAGACCCAGTGTATGTACCAAGCAGCGGTCGGGCGATCGGCCCAGACCAGGGTTAACCAGGCAGGCCAGGAATATTTACCAGGCAGCAGCCTGGGCGCGCCGCCGGATCTCGGTTTTACGGCCCTCACGAAGGGCATCGATGGGACGGCCCGGGAGGGACTCGTCAGGGGTGAAGAGCCACCGGACAATGTCTTCGTCGCTGAAGCCTGAGTCGGCGAGGACAATGATGGTGCCCTTGAGGCTGTCCACTACTGCGCCCTCGAAGATGAACTCCGCCGGGACGCTCCTGACATTCCGTTGGGAGCTGCGAAGCGCAATCAGCGACTTCTCGTCGAGCAGGCCGTGCACCTTGGTGATGGGCACATCGAGTTCCAGTGCCACCTCCGGGAGGTTCAGCCAGGCGGGCACAAGTTCTTCAAGTTCATTCACCCCCTAAGGGTGCCAGAAGTGGGCCCGTCACTCCACTTCAAGAAACGACACGCCGACGCATCATTAGCGGGGTGGAAAGTAACTATTGTGCTAAGTGACTTTTAGTGTAGATTCACATGAGTCACACCAGTAACAGTAACAACATCAGACTCTCGCGCACCATCAGATGTTTTTGAAAGAGGTCCCCGACGGCATCGCCGGTCGGGTCTCCATTCGGCCATCGGCGCGGCCCGTTCCGTTGACCAAAGATGAGGATTAGACCATGACTGCCCAGCGTTCGTCATCGCTGCTGTTCGGACCCCAGGCTCGTGCCCACGGCACCCGTCTGCCCAGCCGCTTCACCGTTGCGGTATCCACCGCCGCAATTCCCGCAGTACTGCTCTCCGCCGTCGCCCTTGCGCAGCCGGCCACTGCCGCACCGGTGGCGGTGAAGTCGCTACAACTCCCCCGGCTCGCCCCAGCGGTGACCGTCCCTGCCGGTCTGACCATCCCGACGAGCAACGTCGCAGCCCGGATCCCGGCCTTTTTGGCACCGGCCCAGAACGCGCCAAAGACCTACACGGTCCAGGCTGGTGACACCATCAGCGGCATCGCGCTCAAGCACGGACTGGAAACGGGCGCTGTACTCAAAGCCAACGCCCTGAGCGCCAGCTCGATCATTTACCCGGGACAGAAGATCAAGCTCGCCGGTGCCCCTGCCGGTGAAACCACCGCCAAGCCTGCCAGCAACACGCAGCCATCGTCGTCGTCAGGGTCGTCCTACACCGTCAAGGCCGGGGACACGCTCAGCGCGATTGCCGCCAACAACGGAGTCAGCCTCGGAACGGTGCTGAAGGCCAACTCGCTGTCGATGACCTCCATCATTCACCCCGGACAGAAGATCACCCTGGGCGGCTCTGCCGCCGTCTCGGTCGCCACAACAGAGATCACCCCGGCAGCACCCAAGCCGGCAGCCCCAGCGTCCAACGGCGGTTCCTACACCATCAAGGGCGGCGACACCCTCGGTGCCATCGCGGCTCAACATAACGTGAGCCTCAGCGCCCTCGTGAAGGCCAATGATCTGACCGCATCCACGATGATCCACCCCGGCGACAAGCTCACCCTTCCCGGCAAGGCGGCGCCCGCTGCCGAGCCGGCGCCGGCCGTTGCTGAAGACGCCCAAACTGATCTCGTGCCGTCCACCTTCCTGCACTACACCTACCCACAGCATGTGGTGTCGGAAGCGAACCGCAACAAGCACCTCCTGAACTCGCTCCCGGTCCCCGGTAACGACGCCATGAAGTCGATCGTCGCGGACACCGCCCGTTCCATGGGCGTTGACCCGAGCCTCGCCCTCGCGGTGTCGTACCAGGAGTCAGGCTTCAACCAGCGCGCCGTGTCACCCGCCAACGCCATCGGCGCCATGCAGGTCATCCCGATGTCCGGCGAATGGGCTTCCGACCTGGTGGGCCGGCAGCTGAACCTGCTGGATCCTCACGACAACGCCACCGCCGGCGTCGCCATCCTGCAGTCACTGATCCGCACCAGCGACACCCTCGACGAGGCCATCGCTTCCTACTATCAGGGCCAGTATTCGGTGACCACCCACGGGATGTTCAGCGACACCAAGGACTACGTCGCGGCGATCACCGCGCATCAGGCGACCTTCCGGTAGGAACACTGGGAGGACCCGTGAATAGGGGTGGAATCGGGTGTCGGTTCCACCCCTCAACATGTCTGCACTTAGGATCAAAGGGTGCAGGAACGGCAGAATGACCCACTGGTTGGCGCGCTAGTAGACGGACGCTATCGTGTTCTGTCGCGCCTGGCGCGCGGCGGCATGTCAACGGTCTACCTGGCCACCGACCAGCGGCTGGATCGCGACGTCGCCCTGAAAATCCTGTACCCCCACCTCGCCGAGGACTCCAGCTTCCTGGACCGGTTTGAACGGGAAGCCAAGTCGGCGGCCCGTCTGTCCCATCCGCATGTGGTGGGCGTCCTGGATCAGGGTGTCGAGGACTCCCCCGACCGTTCACTGGCGTACCTGGTCATGGAGTATGTGCCGGGCAAGACCCTCAGGGACCTCCTCCGGGAGAAGGGCCGCCTCACCCCCCGGCTTGCGCTGGCCATGATGGACCCTGTGGTCGAAGGCCTCGGCGCAGCGCACGACGTCGGGTTGGTGCACCGCGACGTCAAACCCGAGAATGTGCTCCTGGCTAGCAACGGCCGCATCAAGATAGCCGACTTTGGCCTGGCCCGCGCGGTGTCCACCACCACCAACACCGGAACCCTGATTGGCACGGTCGCCTATCTCTCCCCCGAGCTGGTGACCGGTGGCGGCGCTGATGCCCGCAGCGACATCTACTCGGCCGGCATTGTCCTCTTTGAGCTCCTGACCGGGAAACAGCCATTCACCGGGGACATCCCGATCCGGGTGGCGCTGCAGCACGCCAATTCGACGGTCCCCGCGCCCTCCACCCTGGTCCCGGGGCTCGCAGCCGACATTGATGAGCTGGTCCAGTGGTGCACCTCGGTGGATCCGGAGGATCGCCCGATCGACGGCAACGCGCTCCTCGGGGAGCTCAGGCATATCCGCACCACCCTGACGGACGCGGAACTGGACTTCGAACTTCCCGGTGGACCCGCCGGGGCCGGGAGCGCTGACAACCAGGCGGGTGTCATCCCTCCGGTCATGAACGGCACCGAGGTGATCACCACAGGGGGCGGGTCACCAACCGAGGCGATCAGGCCGTCACGCGCGCCCCGCCCCACCGAGGTAATCCGGGCCGACCAGTCACTGACCTCGGTCATCGCCCACGACGTCCAGCACACCCGTGCCATCCCCCACCTTCCACGGGCCGGGGCGGATACCACCCCCGAACCGGATCCACGGACGAGGGACAAACAGGCACGCAAGGATTTCAAGGTCTACCAGAAGCACCAAGCGAAGGCCGCCCAACGGCCCGAGAAGTCGCTGCATTCCGGCCACCGGGGCCGCCGCAACGCCATCCTAGTGGTGTTGCTGCTGCTGCTTGCCGGTTTGGCTGCTGGAGTTGGCTGGTTCTTCGGAGTGGGGCCGGGTGCCCTGGCAGCGGTGCCCGACGTCGTCAACCGCTCAGTGGACCAGGCCGAGCTGCTGCTGACACAGAACGGTTTCGATGCGCCGCGCTCCGAAGAGGAGTTTCATGACGAGGTGGAATCCGGATTGGTGATCCGCAGCGAACCTGCCGCACAGACCGAGATTCGCCGCTACGAGTCGGTGGACCTGTTTGTGTCGAAGGGGCCCGAACTGTTCGAGGTCCCCAGCGTGGTCGATCGTGGTGAAGCTGCCGCTGCCGAACAGTTGGCTGGCGGCGAGCTGGCGGTCGGGGACATCACCCGCGAGTACAGCGCCGACGTCGAGGACGGCCTGGTCATCAGCCAGTCGCCCACAGCCGGCGAACAGGCGCGGCGGGGTACGGCGGTGAGCCTCGTGATCTCGCAGGGCCCCGAACCGCTCGACGTTCCGGTGGTGACCGGACAGCCCCGCGATGAGGCAGTCGCCGCCATCGAGGAGGCCGGACTGGTCGCCGCCGTCGCGCCGGAGGGTGAGAACAACCCCGACATTCCGGAAGGCGCCGTCGTGGCGCAGAGTCCTACGGGCGGCCAGCTGACACGAGGTGAGACAGTGACCCTCACCCTGTCCCTGGGGCCACGCCTGGTTGAGGTACCGAACGTCTTCTCCCAGCGGGAAGAGGCGGCCGTGGCCGAGCTGGAGGCTGCGGGATTCACCGTGGTGGTGGACTACACCTTCGGCGGCTCGGTTCTCGGCCTGGTGGCAGGCCAGGATCTGACCGGTGAGCAGCCGGAAGGCTCGACCGTCACGATCACGGTCACCTAGCCGATTCACCGTCCTGTAGCCACACGACGGGCTCCACACACAAGAAAGGCGAAGCGGATACCCGCTTCGCCTTTCTTGTGTAGCCGGCCTATCGCTGGGAGAGTGCTCCGGCGACGAGGAAGGCCATCTCCAGGGACTGCATGTGGTTCAGCCGTGGGTCGCAGACTGATTCGTAGCGTTCCAGGAAGGCTTCCTGATCCACGGGGTCCGCGCCGCCCAGGCACTCGGCGACGTCGTCGCCCGTCATCTCCACGTGCAGGCCGCCCGGGAAGGTGCCCAGCGAATTGTGGACCTCAAAGAAGCCGCGGACCTCATCCATGACGTCGTCGAAGTTGCGGGTCTTGTAGCCGTTGGGCGAGGTGACCGTGTTGCCGTGCATCGGGTCGGATACCCACAGCACCTGGGCGCCGGAGTCCGTGACCTTCTGGACCAGTTTGGGCAGCTTCTCGCGGATGTTGCCGGCACCCATCCGGGTGATGAACGTCAGGCGTCCTGGCTCGCGGTTCGGGTCCAGCTTGTCGATGAGGGCGAGGGCATCGTCGGGTGAGGTGCCCGGGCCCAGCTTCACGCCGATCGGGTTCCGCACGCGGGAGAGGAAGTCGATGTGCGCGCTGTCGATGTCCCGGGTGCGCTCCCCGATCCACAGGAAGTGGGCCGAGGTGTCGTAGGGCAGTCCGGTGCGCGAATCGGTGCGCGTAAGTGCGCGTTCGTAGTCGAGCAGCAGCGCCTCGTGGCTGGCGAAGAATTCGACCCGTTTGAGGGCCTCGAAGTCCGTGCCGCACGCATCCATGAACCGGACGGCGCGGTCGATCTCGCCGGCCAGCGACTCGTAGCGTGAGTGGGCCGGGTTGGCGGTGAAGCCCTTGTTCCAGTGGTGAACCAGGCGCAAGTCGGCGAAGCCACCCTGGGTGAACGCACGGATCAGGTTCAACGTCGATGCGGACGTGTGGTACGCCTTGACCATCCGGGAGGCGTCGTGGCCGCGCGATTCGGGGGTGAACTCGTAGCCGTTGACCATGTCTCCCCGGTAGGCCGGGAGGGTGACGCCGTCGCGGGTCTCGTCGTTCGAGGAGCGGGGCTTGGCGAACTGCCCTGCCATCCGGCCCATTTTGATGACGGGCAATGACGCGCCGTAGGTCAGGACCACTGCCATCTGCAGGATGGTCCGCACGCGTGCGCTGATCCGGTCGGCGGTGGCGCCTTCGAAGGTTTCGGCACAGTCGCCACCCTGCAGCAGGAACGCTTTGCCCTGTGCGGCAGCGGCCAGGCGGTCGCGCAGTACGTCGACCTCTCCAGCGAAAACGAGGGGCGGAAGGGTGGAGAGCTCCTTGACGGAGGCCGAATACACGCTGCTGTCCTGCCAGGTGGGCTGCTGCGAAATGGGCAGCTGACGCCAGTTGTCCAGCATTGAGTTTGCCTGAGCGCTGGCCTGCTGAGCTGGGGGGACGGTGGATTCGGTGGGTGCAAAGATGTCAGTCACCCGTTAAGCCTAATGGGTCGGCATCGAAGGCGCCGCCGGGGCCGTCACGCAGCCGGGCGATACGTCACATTGTGCTGTCCGCCACCTTTGCAGGTGACTCCGTGGGCCGCCGCCCAGGGTTTGGCTTTTTCTGGATCGGCCTACCGTGTTCATGGTGGCCTGGCTTGATGCGGGGCTGGCTAAAGTGGCCTGGCGTCTCCCGGGGCCGGCTAGCGTTTCCTGGTCAGCCAGCCCGGCAGCTTGATGCCCGAGAGCCGGCTGCGGACCGACTTCCTGCCGGGGTTTCCTGACTTCGGGGCGTCTGTTGGCATCGCTACGTCGTCGGGCCTTGCAGGTCCCGCCGGCTTCGCGGCGACGTCGGGCATCGCCGGTCCCGTCGGCTTCGCGTCCTCGGTTTTGCCATGGGTCTTTTTGTCGGATGCCTTGGCTGCGGCTAGTTTTTCCTTCACGCTGCTGGCGTAGACGTCAACGTATTCCTGACCGGAGAGTCTCATCAGTTCGTACATGATCTCGTCGGTGACCGACCGCTGCACAAAGCGGTCGTCCGCCAACCCTTTGTAGCGGCTGAAATCAAGGGGTTCGCCAACGATGATCCCAATCCGGCGGATGTTGGGGATACGGCGCCCGATGGGCTGCACCTTGTCGGTCCCGATCATGGCCACCGGAATCACCGGCACTCCGGTGGCGAGCACCAGCTTGGCGACACCGGTTTTCCCCCGGTAGAGGCGCCCATCGGGGCTGCGCGTTCCCTCCGGATAGATTCCGAGGATGCCGCCCCCGTTGAGGACCGCCTCGCCCGCGCTCAACGAACTGGATGACGCTGCGCCACCCGAGCGGTCCATCGGGAGCTGATTGGAGAGTCGGAAGAACATAGCGGTGAGCTTGCCCTTGATTCCCTTGCCCGTGAAGTACTCGGACTTGGCCAGAAAGATCACCGGCCGGGGCACAGCGATGGGGAGGAAGATCGAGTCGGAGAAGGAGAGGTGGTTGCTGACCAGGACCGCCGGCCCATCGACAGGAACGTTGTCCATCCCTTTAACCCACGGCCGGAACAGGAGACCCAGAATTGGACCGACGATGATCCGCTTCATGAACCAATAAAACACGCTGACAGCCTTCCTAGACCCGAACGGATCACGGCGGAGTACCCCACTGTTGATCGCGCTTTCCTTGAGAGACTACTCTAAGGCGCAGATCCGCTGGTAAGGCATCGGTCGCAGGTGGCACGATGGGGCTATGACATCCAGCGCTGGTCCCGTCGCCTTCTCCTCCGACGGTTTTGGGGAGTCGGCGCGCATCGGCGTCGTAATGAGCCATGGGTTCACCGGGTCACCCGTCAGCCTGCTGGATTGGGCCCAGTATCTGGCCAATCAGGGGTACGCGGTGCGTCTTCCCCTGCTCGACGGGCACGGCACCACCTGGCAGGAACTTGCCCGCACCCCGTGGCAACGCTGGTATGCCAGCTATGAGGCGAGCTACCAGGAGTTGGAACAGTCAACCGAGGTGATTGTTGCCGCTGGCCTCTCCATGGGCGGGACCCTGGCGCTGCGCTTGGCGGCGCTGCAACCGGTGGCGGGCGTCGTCGTCGTCAATCCGGGGCTCACCATTGCCGATCCACGCGCCCGCTACGCCAGTGTGCTGAAGTACTTCATGAAATCGGTCCCGGCAATCGCCAACAACATCAAGAAGGAAGGGCTGGACGAGGGTGCCTATGCGCGAACACCCGTCGCGGCGGTGGGACAGTTGTACCGATTGTTCAGGGAAACGGTGGAGCGGCTGCCATCGGTGACCGCTCCGACGCTGGTCTTCCGCTCCTCGGTTGACCCGGTGGTGCCGGAGAGTAGCCTTGAGGTCCTGCAGCAGCGGATTGGCTCCGACGTCCTGGATATTGTCCGTTTGGAGAACAGCTACCATGTTGCGACCATGGACCATGACGCGCAGTTGATTTTTGAACGCTCAGCGCAATTCATCCAGCACGTGACGGCAGGTACCAGCGCATGACATCCCGAGGCCAGGAACCCAACGAGTCCACCGATGATGCCGTGTGGCAGGATCTGGTGTCGCGCCTGGAACAAACTCCCAGTGCACCCGAGACCGGAACATCGTCAGCCTCTGGTCCGACGTCAGCTTCATCGGCAACGTCAGCTTCGGAGCCGACCGCCGGGCGGACCGCCGATGCGGAGATGTCCGATCAGGACCGTGTGCGGGCGTTGTTCGAGAATCAACCCCGCCGCTCTCCCGGCGGTCCACGCGACTACACCCCTGAAGAGTCCGACGACGAGGATGAGGGGTATCACCCGCCCGAGCCGCCGGCGCTGGGAACCGGGGAACCGCTGCTGGTCCTGGCCTGGTTCGGCGCAGTCGGCGGGCCCATCACCCTGCTGTTGCTTTCCATGTTCTGGCGTGCTGCGCCTCTCACGGTGATGTTGGGGGTACTGGCAATTTTTCTGGTGTCAGTGATTTTCCTGATCCTGCGGCTGCCCAAGACCCGCGATCACGGCGATAACGGCGCTGAGGTTTAGCGGGCCGGTTGGCGTTGGGTGGGCGGATCCCGCCCCGTTGAGATGCGGCACCTGCCAGCACCACGAGAACGATCCCGATGATCTGCAGCAAACCCAGTTGCTGCTGGAGGATGAGCAGCCCCAGCAACACTCCGATGGCGGGTTCCAACGCCATCAGCGTCCCGAAAGCGGTCGGGGTCATCCGGCGTAGGGCGAGCATCTCCAGGGCGAAGGGAAGGACTGGCAGCAGCACGGCCAGCCCCAGCGACGCCGCCAGGATGCCAGGGGTGATGTGGCCTGCAGTCGGCGGGATCCCCACGATCGCCGCAGTCAGCGCCGCGATCGGTATGGTCAGGGAGAGTGCGCCGATGCCGGTGAACCGGTCACCGATGCGCTGGGTAAGAAGGATGTACGCGGCCCAACCGACGGCGGCCATCGCCGCGAACCCGACGCCAGTGAGGTTGACTGCCCCTGCCCAGGGTTGGGTCATCAGTACGACACCCACCAGCGCGATGGCTGGCCAGGCCAGGGCACGTTTCCTGTGGCTGCGAACGGCTGCGACGGTCAGCGGGCCGAGGAACTCGATGGCGACAGCGGTGCCCAGGTGGATGTGTTCAAGTGCGGCGAGGAACCCGAGAGTCATGACGCCTGTCGCGACGCCGAGACCGAAGATTGTCGGCACGTCCCGGCGGCGGATCGACCGTAACGGCGGTCGAACCAGAATGAACAGGATGAGCGCACCCATACTCAGACGGAGCCAGGCGGTTCCTGCAGGTCCAACAACGCCAATGAGATCGACCGACAGGGCGGAGCCCAGCTGCACCGAGAGCATCGCGGTGATCGCCAGTCCCCACGGAGGGATAGCCGTTCTCTGGTTCATGGTCTCCCCGGTTCGGCCCGAATGAGGAGGCTGGCGCGCTGCACGTCGGGCCCCAGCTGGTCGAGGTGGGAGCCGAGGGCATCCGCCGCATGCTGCAGGGCGTCGTCGGACATCGGCTCCAGCGCGTCAAGGATGAACAACGCCGTCGTCGTGCTGTCGCTGAGCTGGGTCCGCCGGCCCTGGCGCCAGTTCCAGCGTCGGCAGGTCACTCCGGCGTCGTCGCACCAGACCACTTCGCCCGGCTCCGGGTGCTCAGTTGTTTCGGTCCCCCCTGTCGCGGTGTCGAACGGCTCGGTACCGATCGCGCGAAGCAGTCGTGGTGCCCCGACGTACCCGGCCAGGTCTTCGCCTCCCAGCGGAATCTGGTGCAGGACCGAAATCGCGTTGTACAGGTCGGTCAGGCGGTTGACGCGTGGCAGCCCCGTGACGGCTCGGCGCAGCAGACCCTCGAGGCTGTTGCGCGTGCGCTGTGGTTTGGCCCCGAAGCTGCGGTAGGCATCGCGCCAGGCGGCGACATGGGGGAGCTGTTCCACGGGAGTCTGGCCCAGGAGACTGCGCGAATGTGCTTCGGCTGCCTGCAACAGTGCCTCGCTGCGTTGGTCGCTGGGACCCGGAACGAGTCCGTCGACAGCGATGACGACGGCTCGGTAGTCCGGGCGGAGCTGGAAGACCTCTGCATCGACGCGGCTGGACTCAACGAGGTGTTGTAGGGCGATTCTCCTGTTCACCGGGCCCCCCGCTTCAGGCCAACGCCGGGTTCAAAGACCGCCATTGTGAACCGCGCTGGTTCGCTGGCGGCCGAGGCGTAGGAGTGGGCGGTGTCCCCCGGAAAGGACAGTGCATCCCCCGGCCCGAGAACAATCGACTCGTCACCGACCTCCACAGTGATTTCCCCTTGCTGCACCTGGAGGAGTTCCCTGGTTCCGGCGGAATGGGCCTCGCTCTCATGCCGGTCTCCCGGGACCATGATCCACTCCCACAGTTCGACGACGTCAGGCGACTCGGTGCCCGCCACGAGGATTCCACGGCCACCGGCTTCGGAACTCCACAGGGCTGCACCTTCGCCGCTGCGGGTGATCGTGACCGGCTTGGGTGTTGGTGATTCCACCAGGGCGGGGAGTCCGACGCCGAGAGCATCGCTGATCCGCAGCAGCGCTCCGACGCTCGGGTTGGTGGCTCCCTGTTCAACGTTGATCAGCAGCCGCCGGCTCACTCCTGCCCTTATCGCTAGTTGGTCCAGGGTCAAGGAGCTGGCTTGCCGCTCATGTTTGACCCGTCGCCCGATTGCTGCCGCCAAAACGGTTGTACTGTCATCCACTAGTGCAGCATACTGCACTTTCTGTGCACTCTATCGGTTGGGCTGAACTGTTGGGTCTTTTGGCTGCGCGGGCGTCCTCTCCACCCTTCGCCGAACCGTGGGCTCTGGCGACTCAAAACGCCCCGAACCCACCAGAGCTAACCTCTCAGCAGCCGGGTCAGCCGCAGGATCAGCAACCGATTCCGGCAGGATTCTCCAGACACGTCTCCGCAACACTATGACGTTCACTACGCCAAATACTCATCACATGCGGCTCCGAGGCAACCCTGGCCAAACCCGCGACCGGCAACCACTCCCCACCATCAACCGAATAATCCCCAGCGAACAAAGTATCCAACCCCACCAGATAATCCCCCGTCTCCGTAAACACATGACTCGTCGGCGTCTCCACATCGAACCCATCACCCGGCAAAGCCGACCCCGCGTCAGAGGTCACCAACGTCGACCCATCACCATAAGACCACTCATACGACACCGGCCACGCCCGCAACCGGATCTGCGCCTCCTGGAACACAAACGTGAACTCCTGCTCCCCGGCCACCGCAAACAAATTACTGTGAGCATTCCGCACCCCAAAATGATCCGGCTGCGAAAACACCCCCGCAGCAACAACCGGCTGACTCTCAAACTCAACCAACGAAATCACAATCGGAGCCTCCGCCAACAACCCCGCCGTCGGAGCCACCGGCGGCAACCCCGGATACAAACACCCACTACGACCCGTCGCCGTCCGAGTCGCCGGACTCACATTCCGATTCACCTCAATCCACTGCACCAACGCCCCACCCTCACGCTCATCACACTGAGCATTCAACTCCACGCAATACGCCGGATCCATATAATCCCGCGACCCAGCAAGACACACCCGCTCATACGTGTAATCAACCCCATCATCCGCAGGAAGAAGCGCGGGCTCCGCACCGGCACGTTGGCTCCCCTCAGAACCCCCAGATCCGCCACTCCCGTCTGTGACAGATTTCGTCTGATTGTCCGCAACGAAATTGCTGTCCCGGGCAGATACAGATGGCTTTTCGGTGGGGAATGCGGACTCCGTCGGGGCCCGGACTGTCATTACTAACGACAATGCGATAGTTGCAGCCGCTAGAAGAGATTTCATTGCAGATCATGTCCCTTCCGGACGCCCAAAATCCAGGAGAAACCAGGAATCGTCATCCCACACGGCGATCACGACGTCTAAAGATGGGTCTGACTGTTCAGGGTCGGATCCAAGTTGCGTTCCGTCAGAATCGAAATACAGAATCTCCGCTTGTTGATTCTCTACGAAGGAGTTGATTGATCCAGAGGTATTGATTTCAAAGTCGGAGGCAAATCGAAGCATTTGGATTTCTGCACCAGCGATCCATTGGCCTTGCTCGTATACCTCCTCCACGGAGGACCGGATCGCGACACAGGTATCGCATCCGGGGTCGGTCACCGCTTCGAACGGCTCCCAATCATTGGTGATGTACGCGTAGTTGAGGAGTTCGAACCAGTACTCGGTGAACGCCTCTAAACCTTCGACCGTGTTCTCATCCGCCAAAGCAGGTTTCTCCGGCACCGGGATGTTAGCCGCCGGACCGTCAGAAGAAGCGGCAGTCGGCTCAGGCGTGCCCGGTTCCGAGGGAGTGGGAGCCTCAGCGGGCGCCGACGAAGTGGCAGCAGGCGTCGGCACCGGCGTCGGCGTTGAAGTCGCCGGACTCGTCGGATCGATCGGCACGGAATCTCTCTGGCAACCGCTAACGAGGAAGCCAAGGAGGATGACCAGCGCGGCCGTCAAAGACCGCGAACGAAAGGTGCTGCGAGGCTGTGGCACTGTGACTCCCGGGAACAACGGGACGAGTCGAAGCAAATAGAAAACACCAGAATAACCGAATCCGAAGTTTTACAACCGGTTATCCACAACCCAAAACTGATCACCTTCACCCAGCACGACCCAGCCAGATCCCGAACCAGCCGGATACTAAACCAGCCGGATCCTGAACCAGCCAAAAAACCACCACCCCCACCGCCGAACAGCAAAACCTGGTGGGTTGGCGGATTCACGGGCCGTGGACCCACCAGAGCTCACTCTTCGGCGAAAGGGGTTGAGGTGTACTTCACCCTAGAACGGGGGTGGGGTTTCTGGGGTGGGGGGTGTTGGTGGTGGGTCGGAGGTGGTGAGGTAGGTTTCGCCGAGGGGTGAGATCGCGATGATTGTTCCGGGTTTGGGTTGGGTGTAGCGCCAGTAGTTCTTGGTTTTGAACATGTGGTGGCGTTTGCAGAAGCAGGCGAGGTTTCCGTAGCTGGTTTTCCCGCCCTGGGACCAGGGTGTGGTGTGGTCGAGTTCGCAGAACACGGCCAGCCTGTTGCATCCTGGGTGTCGGCAGGTCCGATCCCTGGCCCTGACCGCGTCCTGTAGATCTTTCGGGACCCGGTAGGTGGTCGCTTCCGCTCCCAGTCTGGCCCCGGTGTAGGGGTGGGTGAGGATCCTGGTGAACGATGGTGCGTGTCCGGCTAGTCGTCGGGCGGTCTCCGGGTCGATCGGACCGTATCCTTCGAGCTCACCGGGGGCATCCCCACCGAGGAGGGTCATCACCGGGACGGTGACGAAGACCTTCGCCTGAACACCCCAATACGCTTCACTATCCCGCGAAGCACCGTTCCCACGGATACCAGGGCCTGACCCGTTTCCGGCGTCCCCTCCAGCCTCAACCTTGGTGGCCGGTTCTGGTCCGACGGGTTCGGGGTTATCCATCAGGTGGCCGGTGGGCCCGGGACCGCTGGTGAGGACGTCGACGAGGACATCGGCTCTGAGTTGGGTGAGGGTCCTTGGTTCGTCGGGGCCCTGTAGGTGGCGGGCCGTGGTATCGATCCGGTGGAAAATCCCGGCCGCGTCCTCAACGGGCAAGAACGCCTGGAACCAGGCCATCCCGTCCCGGTCGGGATCAAGAAACACCCGGCGGTCCTGGACGGCTTTGCGGTGCCGGAGAGTGATCGATTCCGGGTGGAGCATTTCCCGTAACCGTTGGGCCTGGCTGGTGAACTTGCGCACCGTGGTCGTCGCCGCCATCGCGACGAGGGTGGACTCGAACGCTTCCAACACCGCGGGTATCGTGTCCGGGATGCTGATCGCTTCCCCGACGACCGCCCACGCGTGGCGCTTCGATAACCTGCCCTCCTCCAACGCCGCCAGGGTGGTCGGGAAGTCCCGGGTCAGCAAATCACTATGATCGATCAGGATCCCCGCGGTCACCTCCGGCACCAAGGTCGCGGCGGCGAGTTCCGCCGCGGCCAGGGCCCGGACCCGGCCCCCATCCGAAACAAAGGGATGCGCGTCCGCGATGAGGTCGTGAAGGTGGGTGACCGCTTTGGCTTCCTGCGCATCAACCCAGGAACGCAACCGTCCCAGATCCTTCAACACCCCCAGGGTTTGCCCCGGATCCAGGGCGGCCATCGCCGTGACCGCCACCCGGCCCGACAACACCGACGGTTCCCCAACGAGGTGTGTCTGGGCATCAGCATCACGACGACCGCCATCACGACCGCTACCACGGCTACCCGCCCCAGAACCGGGGGAAGCGCTCCCCGGCCAGGACTCCCGCGCCTCCACGGGAGGGGAAGCCCACACCGCGTCGACACCCAAGGGACCACCAGCGCCATAACCCCTAGACGTCCCACCAGAAGTTCCGCCCCGCGTCCCGTCCGAGGACCCGCTGGAAGCCCCCGCCGAGGTGTCCGCACCGGTATCCGCAGACCCGCTCGTCGAGCCGGATTCCGCGCCCGAACCGGGAAAGAATCCCGTTCCAGTAGAAGAAGCTGTCCTGCTTTTCATACCCCCATTCCATCATCGAGCACCGACATTTTAAGGGGGTAATCGGGACGCTCAAGAAATCTTTTTCCAAGTTTTTTGGGAACCGAGACTGGTCCCGTGTCCTAGATCAGCACCCTTCGCCGAAGAGCGAGACAAGGCGTGCCAGAGACGCCCCGACTCGCCATACGTCACTCTTCGGCGGAATTCGGGGCCCGTCTACTTCGGGCGAGCCCGGGTGCGGCTTAACCGCGGACTCAGCCTGGACAGATCCGCGGCTCCGACCAGCCCGGCGAAGGGACCCAAAGCTGCAGCTTCCACCCGGGCCGCGGGTCGAAATCCGCGACCGGTCAGGTTGCGGGCGAACGCCCGACGGGCAGGTTCGAGCAGCAGCTCGCCCGCAGCACCCAGTCCCCCGCCCACGACAAAGGTCCCCGGGTCCAGCGCAGCAGCCAGGTTGGCAAGCCCCAGCCCAAGCCACTGCCCGACGTCGTCGACCAGTTCCCGGCAGGCCGGATCGCCCTCCAGCGCCAGCTTGGTGACGACGGCACCGGTGATGGCCTGCGGATCGCCGTAGACCTCCCGCAGCAGCGCCTGAGCCACCGGGGAGTTGG
Source organism: Arthrobacter sp. CAN_A1 (assembly GCF_015751665.1). Classification (NCBI taxonomy): domain Bacteria; kingdom Bacillati; phylum Actinomycetota; class Actinomycetes; order Micrococcales; family Micrococcaceae; genus Arthrobacter; species Arthrobacter sp. CAN_A1. Next base: position 49,648 of record NZ_JADOUR010000013.1, read on the forward strand.
CGGTAGCGAGCTCCCGCGCTTCCCGCCCCAACGCGTTGCCCGACGCGTACTGCTCCCAGCACCCCCGGTTTCCGCATTCACAACGATGCCCCTGCGGCACGATGATCTGGTGCCCAAACTCCCCCGCCACCCCAAAGCGTCCACGTTCCAGGGCACCGTCCATGATCATTGCGCCGCCGATCCCCGTCCCCAGGGTGACGCACACCAGCCGACTCTCACCCTGACCCGCGCCAAACCGCCATTCGGCCCAGGCCGCAGCATCGGCGTCGTTCACCACGGTGACCCGGCGCCGCAGGATCCGCTCCAGGTTGTGGCGCAGGGGTTCGTTGCGCCAGGCGAGGTGGGGGCTGAACAGCACCGTCCCGTTGGTCAGGTCCATCCAGCCCGCGGCACCGATACCCACGGATCTGATCCGGTACCCGGCAGACAATTCGGTCACCAGTTCGGCGATGATCGCTTCCACATGGCGAGGATCGTGGCCGGGGGTGTCCCGCCGCGCCTCCGCCAGAATGTTGCCGCGGATGTCGACGACGCCGGCCGCCACCTTGGTGCCGCCAATGTCGATCCCGATGGCGAGGCCCCGCCGCAGGAAGGTGGGCGAGTCCGACGACCCGGCGGTGAGACCGCCGGGCCGACGTAGTGCCCCTGGACCCGCGCCCCCTGGAACCCTCAACTGGCCGCGCAGCCGCGGCTGTGCCGCGGCGTCCGTCTGCCTGATCATGGAAAGTCCTCGTCCCTGGGCCAGCGCTAGGTGTTGTGTGACCGTTACCGATTCGTACATTACTGGACAGTATTAACAGTCACCGAACCTATAGGCTAGTGAAATCCCGCAGGTTTTGGAGATATCAAAGGAGATAGTCGTGCGCGAATACAGCGTCCCCGTTCTGGTGGACACCCCCCGTGACAGCAATATCACGGAGTTGGTTGTCAAGCAGGCCGCCAAGGCCTCCAACCCCGCGTTGTTTTCCAAGAAGGACAGCGCCGGGGAGTGGCAGAATATTAGGGCAACTGAATTCCTCGCTGACGTCCAACTCCTTGCCAAGGGCCTGATGGCCAACGGTGTCCAGGCTGGCGACCGCGTAGCCATCATGGCACGCACCCGGTATGAGTGGTCTCTGGTGGACTTCGCCATCTGGTTTGCCGGCGCCATCTCGGTTCCCGTCTATGAAACGTCGTCACCGTCGCAGGTCGGCTGGATCCTTGAGGATTCGGGCGCTGTGGCCGCCTTCGTCGAGTCCTCCCGCCACGAGAATGTGGTGCGCCAAGCCTCAGCCGCAGCGAATATCCCCGGCGTCCAGCATGTGTGGCAGCTCGACAACAATGGCCTCGACCCACTGCGCAGTGCGGGCAGCGACATCGATAACCAGGCACTCGAGGCCCGCCGCGTGCTGGCCGGCCTTGACGACATCGCCACCATCATCTACACCTCGGGCACTACCGGCAAGCCGAAGGGTTGCGAACTGACCCATGGGAACTTTGTTGACCTGTCAGTGAACGCCGCGGCAGCATTGCCGGAGGTAGCCCATGAGGGCGCTCAAACCATCATGTTCCTGCCCCTGGCGCATGTGTTCGCCCGGTTCATCTCCGTGCTGTGCGTCGCGTCGGGTGCAACCGTCGCCCACACCCCCGATGTCAAGAACCTGCTCCCCGATCTTCAGAGTTACAAGCCGTCCTTCATCCTCGCCGTTCCCCGCGTCTTCGAGAAGGTCTACAACAATTCGATGCTCAAGGCCGAGGACGGCGGCAAGGGCAAGATCTTCCACGCCGGCGCCAAGGTGGCCATCGAATGGTCCAAGGCCGATCAGGCGGGCAAGGTCCCGCTGATGCTCAAGGTCAAACACGCCGTCTTCGACCGGATCCTGTTCAGCAAGATCCGCGACGCCATGGGCGGCCGGGTGGAGCACGCGGTCTCCGGCGGCGCTCCACTGGGCGACCGGTTGGGACACTTCTTCCACGGCATTGGCCTGATGGTCCTCGAGGGCTACGGCCTCACCGAGACCACAGCACCCATCACCGTCAGCACTCCGAAGAAGATCAAGATCGGCACCGTGGGCGCACCGCTCCCCGGCAATGCTGTGAAGATTGCCGACGACGGCGAAATCCTCGCGAAGGGCGTGTGCGTGATGCGCGGCTACTACAAGCGCGACGACCTGACCGAAGAAGCTTTTGTTGACGGCTGGTTCCGCACCGGTGACATCGGCGAACTGGATGCCGACGGCTTCCTCAAGATCACCGGCCGCAAGAAGGAGATCATCGTCACGGCGGGCGGCAAGAACGTCATCCCAGCGCAGCTGGAAGACACCATCCGCTCCAACGCACTGGTATCCCAGTGTGTTGTGGTCGGCGACCACCGTGCGTTCATCTCCGCCCTGATCACCCTCGACGAGGAAGCCCTGCCGGGCTGGTTGGAGCGCCACCAGCTTCCCAAGGACACCACCATGGCGCAGGCCGCCGAGCACCCACTGGTCACCGCCGCGGTGCAGGAGCTGGTGGATCAGGCCAACGCCAACGTCTCACAGGCAGAGTCGATCAAGGCGTTCCGCATCGTGGCAACCGACTTCACCGAGACCAGCGGGCACCTGACGCCGTCACTGAAGATCAAGCGCGCCCAGGTGCTGAAGGACTACTCGACAGTGGTCGAGGGGATCTACTCGGCGCCGCGCACCTAACCCCACCGGGTGGTGGGGGGCTGGCTACCCGGCCTTCAGGGACAGTAACGCGTTTTCGATTACTTCCGTAAGGGCCGGGTGGATCCAGTACTGGCCACTGGCCATGCTTTGGGCATCCAGCCCGAAGGACATCGCCTGAATCACCGGCTGGATGATCATTGACGCCTCGTGGCCCATGATGTGGGCGCCGAGGATCAGACCGGTCCGCCGGTCTGCGATCAGCTTCACAAAACCGGTGGTGTCTTCCATCGCCCAGCCAAAGGCAGTCGACCCATACTGCTGCACAACCACAGCGACTTCGAAGCCTTCAGCCTCCGCCTTGGCCAACGCTTCGCTCTCGGTCAGGCCGACGACGGCGACCTGTGGGTGGGTGAACACGGCGGCGGGAACGAACCGGTGGTCACTGCTGCGAAGGTCCTCCGGGTGAGTCAGGTTATGCGAGACGATCCGCGCCTCATGGTTGGCAACGTGCTTGAGCTGGAACTTGTTGCTGACGTCGCCGAGCGCCCACACCCCATCAACCGGCGCACCGTCGCGGAGCACCCGCTGCTGCGCGTCGACGACCAGGCGCCCGTCGGCTTCAAGATCGAGCCCGACGGCGGCGGCATCCAGCCGGTCAGTGTTGGGCACCCTGCCTGCGGCCACCAGGACGACGTCGACGTCGAGCTCCCGTGCACTGTCCCCCGCAAGGACCGCGTGGACCGAGCCGTCGTCGTTGGCAGTCAAGGAGGCGACCGTGTGGTCGAGGACCACATCCCACTGGCGGACCGCTTCCGCGGTGAACGCCGCTGAGACGGTGTCATCGAGGGTTCGCAGCAACTGGCCTGACCGGTTGACCACGGTGACGGCCGATCCGAAGGCGCCAAAAATGTGGGCGAACTCGGCGGCAATGTACCCGCCGCCGATAATCAGGATCCGGCCGGGCAGCTCGTCCAGGCGCATGATGGTGTCCGAAGTGTGAACCTGGGGCAGGGTGATGCCTGGAATGTCAGGCAACATAGCCCGCGACCCGGCGGCAATGACCACCTGATCCGCGTGAATTTCTTCGCCGGCCCCGGTCACCAACGATCTGTCGCCCGTGAACCGGACGTAATCCTCGTAGAGGGCGACGTTCTCCAGCTCGTCGGCCCGGTACCGCCTGCCGTCCCACGAGATCGCATCGATGCGGGAGAAGATCCGGTCCCGGATGGTGCGCCACCTGACACCACGCAGCTCAAGGTCGACGCCGAGCGCTCCGGCCTCCTTGGCTCCGGTGGCAAGCTCGGCGGGGAAGACGAACATTTTGGTCGGGATGCAACCAACGTTGAGGCAGGTTCCGCCGAAGACGCCACCGTCGATCAGCGCCACCTTCCGGCCATCCCAGTCGGGGGTGATCAGGCTGTTCCCCGATCCGGAGCCGATGATCGCCAGGTCGTAGTGGGTCACTGCAGCTCGTCGACCACTAGGGCCGCCAACTCGATGACTGCATCGCGGGTGGCGGGCTTGAGCCGGGCCAGGTCGACCCGGGAACCTTCAGCCAGGTGACGGTCGTAGGGAATTCTCACGACAGTGCTGACCCGCGACCGGAAATGCTCCTCGATCTCGGCAACGTTGACCTGCGTGCCGTTGCCCGAGGACAGGTTGATCACCACGATGGCGTTGGCCACCAGATCATGCCTCCCGTGCGCTTCCAGCCAGGACAGTGTCTCGGACGCGAGCCGCGCCTCGTCGACGCTGCCCCCGGAAACCAGCACGACGGCGTCGGCCTTCTCCAGTGTTCCCTTCATCACCGAGTGCACCATACCGGTGCCCGAATCGGTGAGGACAATCGAGTAGTACCGGCTCAGGATGTCTGTGACCGCACGGTAGTCCGAGTCGTCGAATGCCTGGGCGACGGCCGGATCGGTATCGGACGCCAGCACATGAAGCCGTGACCCCTCGCGGGCCACGTAGCTGGAAAGCTGGGCGAAGGAATCCACCATGAACCGGTTCTGGACCAGCTGGCGGGCCGTGAAGTCTGCCTTGCCAGGCGAGCGGTCGGAGAGGGTCCCCCGGTCCGGATTGGCATCCATGGCGATGATGCGGTCTTCGCGCATGTCAGCCAGAGTCATGCCGAGCAGGGTGGTAACGGTGGTCTTCCCCACGCCGCCCTTCCTTGACAGCACGGGGACGAAGCGGGTGCGCTCCCCCAGCCGCGCTGCAATGCGGTGCTCCAGCGCGCGACGGATGCGCACGGCGTCCGAGTCACCCACGTTGACGTAGCCGAAGGTGAGGGTGTGAAGGAGCCGGCGCCACCCGTCGACGGGTGGCCGTTTCGTGACTTCGAGGAGCCGGTCAGCGGTCAGGGAGGAAGCCGTCTCCGGGCCCGCTTCCCTCTGCCGACGGGCGCTGCGAGCTTCAGCGGTCTCTGTCGCAGGCCTGTCCCCAGCGGGCGCCGAGTTGGCTGTGGGATGTGAGGTGGACTTTGCCGACGGGAACCAGCCGCCAAGGTCCGACGCCGCTTCCGGAGCCTCCGCCGGGGCAGGGTTGGCGGCGGGAGGACTGGGCGCGGACGTTGAAGGAACCGCGGCCACCGAGGGTGCCACCGCCGGAGTCTCACCGGTGCCGAGCGACCACGCCGCAGCGTAATCGACCGACGATCCGGTCAGCGCACCGTGATCGCGCCCCGGCTCCCCCGCGCTAGGTGCGCTAGGAGAACTGGGTGCCCCGGGTGCCGGGTCAACCGCAGTAGACGACGCATCAGCAGTCTCGCCGGCGTCGTCGCGCACATCAGTCCCCGGAGCGTCATCCTCCGGCGCGTCACCCTCGGGCGCTTCGGAGGGCGCATCGACTGACGTGTCGGTGTCTGACGTAGCGTTGTCTGGTCCGGCGGACGGGCCGGTACCGGACGGATCTTGCGGGGCCATAGTTCCTCACAGGTTCAGCGGGGCGCACCTGAGGCGCCGTGGTCTCCAGCCAAACACTAGCGCACCGGGCCCCGCGGCAGGGTAATGACCTACGAGGTTTTGATCACCAACAGCAGGTCCCCACCCTGCACCTGGGACACGGCGTCGACGGCGATCCGCTGAACCGTGCCAGCAACCGGCGAGGTGATCCCCGCTTCCATCTTCATGGCCTCGATGGTGGCGATGGTGCCGCCCTGCTCGACCGTGTCGCCCTCGGCCACCGTGACGGTGACAGCACCGGCGAACGGTGCTGCGATGTGGCCCGGCGTCGCCTTGTCTGCCTTTTCAGCGGCTTTGACGTCGCTGTGGATACTGCGGTCGCGCACGACGACGGGACGCATCTGCCCGTTCAGCGTGCACATCACCGTGCGCATCCCCTTCTCATCCGGTTCGGACACAGCGCTGAGCGTGGCGATGAGGCGAACACCCTTTTCGAGGGGGATGACGTGCTCGCTGCCCTGCTGCAGGCCGTACAGGTAGTCGCGGGTGTCCAGGACTGACACGTCTCCGTAGGTTTCCCGGGTAGCCAGGAAATCCTTGGTGGGGCCGGCGAAGAGCAGACGGTTCAGGGTGGCCCGGCGCAGCGCGGAGTCACCGGTGAGTGCTTCCTGATCCTGGGCGCTGAGCTCGGTGTCGCGGACCTTGACGTCGCGGCCCTGCAGCGCCTTGGTGCGGAAGGGCTCGGGCCAACCACCGGGAGGGTCACCCAGTTCGCCGCTGAGGAAGCCGATCACCGAGTCGGGGATGTCGTAGTTCTGCGGGTTCTCCTCGAAGTCCTGGGGATCCACGTTGGTGCCCACGAGCTGCAGGGCAAGATCACCCACTACCTTCGACGACGGCGTGACCTTGACCAGGCGCCCGAGGATCCGGTCGGCGGCCGTATACATGTCCTCGATGGCTTCGAACCGTTCACCGAGGCCCAGGGCGATGGCCTGCTGGCGCAGGTTGGAGAGCTGCCCGCCCGGAATTTCGTGGCGGTACACGCGCCCGGTGGGCCCGGGCAGCCCGGATTCGAAGGGAGCATAAACCCGGCGGACTGCTTCCCAGTAGGGTTCCAGCGAGCAGACAGCCGCGAGAGAAATCCCGGTATCCCGTTCGGTGTTCGCCAGGGCAGCGACCAGTGCCGACGCGGACGGCTGGCTGGTGGTGCCGGCCAGGGAGGCGCTGGCGACGTCGACGGCGTCCACCCCCACGTTCACGGCGGCGAGCAGGGTGGCCAGCTGGCCACCGGCGGTGTCATGGGTGTGGAGGTGGACCGGCAGGCCGAACCGTTCCCGCAGTGCGGTGACCAGCTGGGCCGCGGCCGCTGGCCTCAGCAGCCCCGCCATATCCTTGATCGCGAGGATGTGGGCGCCGGCGTCGACCATCCGCTGCGCCAGCTCCAGGTAGTACTCGAGCGTGTACAGCTTCTCTTCGGGGTCCAGCATGTTCGAGGTATAGCAGAGCGCCACCTCGGCGACGGCGGTGCCGGTGGCCCGGACCGCGCGGATGGCTGGTTCCATCTGGGAGACGTCGTTGAGGGCGTCGAAGATCCTGAAAATGTCGATCCCGGTCTCGGCAGCCTCCTTCACGAAGGCTGCGGTCACCTCTTCCGGGTACGGGGTGTAGCCGACCGTGTTGCGGCCACGCAGGAGCATCTGGAGGCAGATGTTCGGCAGTTCCTTGCGGAGGGCGGCGAGCCGCTCCCAGGGTTCTTCTCCGAGGAACCGGAGAGCGACGTCGTAGGTGGCACCGCCCCACGCTTCCACCGAGAGCAGCTGGGGGGTTGCGCGGGAGACGGCGCCGCCCGCAGCGACCAGGTCCCGGGTCCTGACCCGCGTGGCGAGCAGGGACTGATGCGCGTCCCGGAAGGTGGTGTCGGTGACGGCGACGGCGGTCTGGGCGCGGAGCTCTGCGGCGAACTTCTCGGGACCCAGTTCCTGGAGCCGCTGACGGGATCCGGGGCCGGGGGCGGGCTCACCCTCGGCGGGTTCGGGCAGCTTGTCGGCCGGATCAATCTCCACGAGGCGCTCCCCGTGAGGCTTGTTCACTGTGACGTCGGCGAGCCAGGTGAGGAGTTTGGTACCGCGGTCGGCGGAGACCCGTGCGGTGAGGAGTTCGGGCCGTTCGTCGATGAAGTTGGTCGCCACATTGCCGGCGATGAAGTCCGGGTCGTCGAGGACGGCCTGCAGGAAGGAGATGTTGGTGGACACGCCGCGGACTCTGAACTCCGCCAGGGCGCGGCGGGCGCGGGTGACTGCTGATTTGTGGTCGCGGCCGCGGCAGGTCAGTTTCACCAGCATCGAGTCGAAGTGCGGGCTGATTTCTGCGCCCGCGTAGACGGTGCCGCCGTCGAGCCGCACCCCGGCCCCGCCAGCGGACCGGTACGCGGTGATCTGCCCGACGTCGGGCCGGAAGCCGTTGGCCGGATCCTCGGTGGTGATGCGGCTCTGCAGGGCGGCGCCCCTGACCTGGACGGTGTCCTGGCTCAGGCCGAGATCGGCGAGGGTCTCCCCCGCGGCAATGCGCAGCTGGGCCTGGACCAGGTCGACGTCGGTAATCTCCTCGGTGACCGTGTGCTCCACCTGGATCCGTGGGTTCATTTCGATGAAGACGTGCTGGCCTGCCCGCTCTCCCACGGTGTCGACGAGGAACTCGACGGTGCCCGCGTTGACGTAGCCCAGCGCGGTGGCGAAAGCGACAGCGTCCCGGTGCAGCGCCTGCCGGATGTCCTCGTCCAGGTTCGGTGCGGGGGCAATCTCAATGACCTTCTGGTGGCGGCGTTGAATAGAGCAGTCACGCTCGAACAGGTGCATCACGTTGCCCTGCGCGTCGGCGAGGATCTGCACCTCTATGTGGCGGGGACGGAGCACCGCCTGTTCGAGGAACATGGTCGGATCGCCGAACGCTGAATCGGCTTCCCGCATGGCAGCTTCGAGTGCCTCTGGGAGGGCTTCGCGCTTGTCGACGCGTCGCATACCGCGCCCGCCGCCACCGGCCACCGCCTTTGCAAAAATAGGGAAGCCAATCTCATCAGCAGCGGCGATCAGCTCATCGACATCGGAGCTGGGCTGGGAGGACTTCAGCACCGGGATGCCGGCCTTGCGGGCGGCCTCCAGCGCGTGGACCTTGTTACCGGCGAGTTCGAGCACATCGGCGGGCGGACCCACGAAGGTGATGCCTGCCTCTTCGGCGGCACGGGCGAGCCCTGGGTTTTCTGAGAGGAAACCGTAGCCTGGGTAAATGGCGTCACAGCCAGCTTCCTTGGCGACCCGGACAATTTCCTGGACGTCAAGGTAAGCGCGGACTGGGTGGCCTTCCTCACCGATCAGATAGGCCTCGTCGGCCTTCTGCCGGTGAATCGAGTTGCGGTCCTCGTAGGGGAACACCGCAACCGTCTTGGCTCCCACCTCGAAGCCTGCCCGGAAGGCGCGAATGGCGATCTCGCCACGGTTTGCTACCAGAATTTTCGAAAACATCGCTCTCCTGCGTCCGTGCATCTCACCACTGGGTAGGGGGTCCGTGTCCTGCGTCACGGCAATTCTCACCCTACCGCGCTGTGACGCCCACCTCTTAACACTTCTCAGCATCTGAAGCCGGCCGGACCCGTGCCTGACCTTGCAACGGGTCCCGCTCAACTATGATGGAGGGTAGGTCAGCCGCCGTCGTAGCGGCACCGACCAGATCCAGACGCAAAGGGGCCGCCCGCAGATGGCTGCAGCCCGGGATCCCCGCTGGCGCGACCTCCGGCAGCCGCGTACACGAGATGTTAGGTATTGGTTTAAGAAGTGCAAGTAGTGAGCATCAGCAGCCTCAAAGGCGGTGTCGGCAAGACGTCCGTGACTCTCGGACTTGCTTCCGCAGCACTAGCCGCTGGAATTCCGACCCTGGTGGTCGATTTGGACCCGCACGCTGATGCCACCACCGGATTGGGCGTCAGGTCCGCGGATCAGCTTGATATCGGCCGGTTGCTGAAGATTGCGCGCCGCGGCGATCTGGGGGCGAATGTCATGCCCAGCGGTTGGGTGGCTTCAGCGCTGAGGCAGAACCCGCCATCGTCTGGGAAGAAGCCCATTCTCGACGTCGCCGTTGGCTCTGCCTATTCCGGCATTTATGACCGGCCAGACCTGGGACGGCGTAACCTGCGACGGCTCGCCACCCTGTTGTCCCGCCTTGAGGGCTATGGGTTGGTTCTGATTGACTGTCCGCCGTCGCTCAATGGCCTCACGCGGATGGCCTGGACGGCGAGTAACCGGGTGCTGCTGGTCGCGGAGCCGGGCCTGTTCTCGGTGGCTGGCACCGAGCGGACCATGCGCGCCATTGAACTGTTCAAGCGCGAGTTCGCGCCGAATCTGTCGACGGCTGGGATTGTTGCCAACCGGGTGCGCCCAGGCTCGAACGAGCACACCTTCCGACTGGCTGAAATGCGCCAAATGTTCGGAGACCTGTTGCTGAGTCCCACGATCACTGAGCAGGCGAACTGGCAGCAGATCCAGGGCGCCGCACACTCGGTGCATCATTGGCCAGGAGAATCGGCGCGTAACGCGGCCGGTTATTTTGACGAGTTGCTGAAGAACCTGTTGGATTCCGGCCGGATGAGAAGCCGCGTCGCCCGTCGGGCTTGAGAGGGCCTGATTGATGAGTGCCGGCTGGAACAGACCTGGTGAGTCGCTGTTGACCGATGCCGGCTGGAAGAAACCTGGTAAGTCAGTCTTGGCTGATCAGTGCTGGCTGAGCCAGGCTTGGCTGAATCAAGCCTGGTAAACCAACCCCTCGTGGGTCAGTCTTAGCTGATCTTGCGGGTGGCCCGACGCTTGCTGAGTTCGTCGTCAGGGAAGTCCTGGTCAGCTGCATGCTCGCTGGGAAGGGCCGCAAGGCTACCTTCCACTTCACGCCACACCTTGCCAACGGCAATGCCGAAGACGCCCTGACCGCCCTGGACCAGGTCAATGACTTCCTCCGCGGAGGTGCACTCGTAAACGCTGGCGCCGTCGCTCATCAGGGTGATCTGCGCGAGGTCCTCGACGCCACGTTCCCGAAGGTGTTCGATGGCGGCGCGGATCTGCTGCAGGGAAACTCCTGTGTCGAGCAGTCGTTTGACGACCTTCAGGACCAGAATGTCGCGGAAACCGTAGAGCCGCTGGGTGCCTGAGCCTGAGGCTCCGCGGACGGCTGGCTCCACCAGGCCGGTGCGGGCCCAGTAATCGAGTTGGCGGTAAGTGATTCCGGCTGCCTTGCAGGCGGTAGGGCCGCGATAGCCGGCGTCCTCATCGAGAACGGGGAGGTCTTCGGTGAACAGGAGGCCCTGCGCACTGGCCGGGATACCGGACCCGGACGCAACTGCGCTGGAACCCGTACCGGCGTCGCCTTTGGGACTCACGTGCTGCCTCCTCGTTCTGATGACCGTGGGAAAACTGATGATCGTGGAAAAACTTGAACGGTAGGCACTAGGCACACACCAGGATTCTCAGGGTTTGCTCTCAATTCTGCCTTGAGTTCATGGGTTGTGCAATGGAACCGTATGCTTCGACGTTAGATCGCCGGGCACCCCAGGTCAAAGATGTGGGCCTTTAAGAGTTGGCGTGTCGGCCCTCTTAGCGCTCGAAATCCTCGGGTTCGACGTCGGCGAGGAACTCCCGGAACTGGCGCAGCTCACGTTCGGCGTTCACCGGCGGTGCGGCGGGGGTTTCGTCGTCGTCGTCCTCGACTGCCTCGGTGATCTCGACCCCTGCCTCATCCATCACAGACACAGCACAGTAGATGGGGCACGGGACGCGGAGGGCGACGGCGATCGCGTCGGAGGCGCGCGAGCTCACTGAGGTGCCGTCATCAAACACCAGCTCGGCGTGGAAGACCGTGTCTTCGACGGAGATCAGCCGGACCTGGCTTACCTCGCGGCCTAGCGCGCTGACCACGCTCACCAGGAGATCGTGGGTCATGGGCCGGGGCGGCACGATCCCCTGCTGTACGAATGCAATGGCACTGGCTTCCGGGGCGCCGATCCAGATCGGTATGTGGCGTTCACCCTTGGTTTCCTTCAGGAGGACCAGCGGCTGGTTGGAGGGCAGTTCAATCCGAACGCCGACAACTTCTACTTCAAGCATTGCGGGCCACCTCAGCTATCCATGCGGGAAATATGGCCCTGTACCAGCGCGGTGTGCAGGTTCAGGCACAGCTCACTGATTTCGCGGGCCATTTCAGCGGCGCGCGCCTTGGAGGCGACGTCCCGCCGGGAGGCGACCGGTGCGACGACCCGTTCGACGAGACCCAGTTCGCGGTCGGCCGCGGCACGGAACGGGCGCAGATGGCGGGGTTCAATCCCGTGCCCTTCCAGCAGCACGCAGGCCCGGGTGATCCGGAGTGCATGCTCATCGAATCGGCCATCGACGGGTGCGATCAATCCGAACCCCACCAGATCAAGCACCAGGGCGTGCCTGGCACCGGCTTCGGCGGTCAGTGTCTCGAGCGTCAGCGAGCGGGTGTAGGAGTGCAGGTCCCGCGACATCTGGTCGGAGACCATCCGTGGGGACAGTGTCATGCCGCCCGGCAGGGACTCGGGCTTCTCGCCGCGGTCGATGGCGTCGACGTAATCCTTGATGACCTTCAACGGCAGGTACTGGTCCCGTTGAAGCGCCAGGACAAACCGGAGGCGTTCCACATCGTGGGGTGCGTACTTCCGGTAGCCTGCGCGGGTCCGCTGAGGTGAGATCAGTCCTTTTTCCTCAAGGAACCGGATTTTGGACGCGGTGATCTGCGGGAAGTCCCCGGACAGTTCAGTGAGGACCTCGCCAATGTTGAGCACATTGCCGTGGACGCGCTCGGGAGCGATTCCTACGGTGCGCCGCGCTGACTGGGGTGAGGGCATGCAGCGGGACCTATTCCTGTCCGAGAGGCTGAACTGGTGACTGCTGCTGCCCGGCGTTTTGGGCGGTGTAGAAGGTCAGACGGAACTTACCGATCTGAATCTCGTTGCCGTTGCGCAGCGCAACACTGTCCACCCGGTCATTGTTGACATAGGTGCCGTTCAGGCTGCGGGTATCCATCACCGTGAACCCCGCGTCGGTGCGCTCAAACTGGGCGTGCTTGCGGGATACCGTGACGTCGTCGAGGAAGATGTCCGCGTTGGGATGGCGTCCCGCAGTGGTCACATCCTGGTCAAGGAGGAAACGGGCGCCGGAGTTGGGGCCGCTATGGGCGACCAGCAGGGCTGAGGTGCTGGGAAGTGCGGTGACCGCTGCCTGCTCTTCGGGGGAAAGCTTTGGATCCACCGCGGAGGGCGCCAGCGCTGGGATGCCAATCGTGGTGGTCTCGGGCGACGGCGCCTGATTCTCTGTTCCGCCATACGTGGCCGCGTTTTCGTTGCCAACCATGGTGTTCCTCCCCAAAATATGTGGCCAACCAGTCGAGAGACCGATTGGCCACCGTGTCCCTACAACGGTGATTTTGCCAGCTGCGCCGGACGGATCCGGTAGCTCTAGCCTACCTGCTGTGAGTAATCCGATGAACTCATCAGGTCATCCACCACCGAGGTATCCGCAACCTTGATCTCGAGGAGCCAGCCTTCACCGTAAGGATCAGAGTTAATCAGCGCCGGGTTGTCTTCGAGGGCTTCGTTCCGGGCTACCACCTCACCGGTAACCGGGGCGTAAATATCGCTGACACTCTTGGTCGATTCGACTTCCCCGACGACGTCGGCGGCGGTGATCTGCGAACCGGCCTCGGGCATCTGGACATAAACCACATCGCCGAGCGCGTCCTGCGCAAAGTCGGTGATCCCTATGCGGACCACGCCGTCGCTGGTCGGCGGGGTCACCCATTCGTGTTCGACCGTGTAGTGAAGATTATCGGGAACGTTGCTCATGGGCAGCCTTTCGTCGTACTCCGGTCTGACTGGGCGCGACGTCCTTCGGATGCCACTGATCGAGTATAGGCATAGTGATTGAACGATGGGCAGGGGCGGACCACCTATGGACTACCCAGAGCCTGCAGAGTGAGGAAAGATCGGACCATGACCGATCTCCCCTTCCCCATTCAGCCCATGCTCGCCAAAGCCGTCAGCGAGGTGCCCGAACCCGACAGCGTTGCCGGCGGCCTGCTCTACGAGCCGAAATGGGATGGTTTTCGCGCCATCATCCACCGCGACGGCGACACCGTTGACATTGGCAGCCGCGGCTCGAAAATGCTCACCCGGTATTTTCCTGAACTGGTCGATGCGCTGAAGGTTTCCCTTCCCGAGCGGTGCGTGGTTGACGGCGAGATTGTGGTCCGCACGGGCTCCCCCGGCAATGAGCGGCTCGATTGGGAGGCGTTGTCGCAGCGGATTCATCCCGCTGACAGCCGGGTGCGGCTGCTCGCCGAGGAAACTCCCGCCTCGTTCGTCGCGTTTGATCTGCTCGCAACCGGCTCCGAAAACCTGGTCGAATCCCCCTTCGCTGACCGACGTGCCGCACTGGAACGTATTGGTGGCGCGTTCACCGCGCCGATCCATCTGTCGCAGACCACCAGGGACGTCGAGCTGGCCCGTCGCTGGCTGGTCGAGTTTGAGGGAGCCGGGCTGGACGGCGTCGTCGCCAAGCCGTTGGACGCCTGCTATGAGCCGGGTAAGCGCCGGATGCTCAAGATCAAGCACCACCGCAGCGCCGACGTCGTCGTCGTCGGGTACCGCGTCCACACGAGCGGTGCCGGAGTCGGATCCCTGTTGCTGGGGCTGTACGACGGCGGCGAGTTGCGTAACGTGGGCGGCGCCTCGGCGTTCACGAACAAGCGGCGGCTGGAGCTGGTCGACGAACTGGCGTCCGACGTCGTGCGCGACTCCGACGGGGAGGCAATTCGTGGGGAGACCGATCGGAGCCGGTTCGCGTCCAGCAAGGACGTGTCGTTTGTGCGGCTGCACCCGCGGCGGGTGATGGAGGTGAGGTACGACCAGATGGAGGGTTCGCGCTTCCGGCATACGGCGCAGTTTTCCCGGTGGCGGCCGGACCGTGACCCGGAGTCCTGCACCTTCGACCAATTGGAGGTCCCGGTGGCCTACGACCTGAATGAGGTCCTCGCCTAGCTCGGCATTCTATTTGTCTTTCCTCGCCCGGCTTGGCTGAACCCGGGAGGGCTCCCCCGGCATCTTTGGATAATCCGGCGGGAAGGGCAGCTCGCCCAGGCCCGAGTCGAGGTCCCGCTGCCACCAGGCAAGCAGCTGGTCGATCGAGCCCGGCTTCTCATGGAAGCTGGACCACGGATCGCCGGTGGTTTTCAGCCGCTCGGGCACCGTGAGAACGGTGAAGTTCTTCGGGTCAGCGTTCTCCAACTCATCCCATTCGATGGGGCACGAGACTGGCGCGTGGGCGAGTGCCCGGGGGCTGTACGCTCCGGCGATGGTGCGGTCCCGGTTGGCCTGGTTGAAGTCGACGAACACCTTCTCTCCCCGTTCCTCTTTCCACCATGCGGTGGTGACGGCGTCGGGCATGCGGCGTTCCAGTTCGCGGGCGGCGGCGATGACCGCGTGGCGCACATCGAGGAACTCCCGAACCGGCTCAATGGGCGCGAAGACGTGGAGCCCGCGGTTACCCGAGGTCTTGATGAAGGCGGTGAGCCCGGCCTCCTCAAGCACCTTGCGCAGCTCGACGGCGGCGGGGATGGCGTCGTCGAAATCTGTCCCCGGCTGGGGGTCAAGGTCGATCCGCAACTGGTCGGGGTTGTCGGAGTTGTCAGCACGGGAAGGCCAGGGATGGAAGACGATGGTGTTCATCTGTGCGGCCCAGACGGCCGCTGCTGGCTCGTCGATGACCAGTTGCGGGTGTGATCGTGCGCTCGGGTAGATTACGGGCACCGACCGGATGTAATCGGGCGCACCCTTGGGCGGGTTCTTGGAGAAGAACTGCTCGCCGCCAATCCCGTCCTTGAACCGCTGCAGTGCCAGGGGCCGGTCGCCGTTGGCGGCAACGAAGGCCTCTCCCACCTCGACCAGGTATTTGGCGAGGTCCAGCTTGGTTATCCCTAAATCGGGCCACAGCACTCGGCTGGGACTGGAGATCCGCACGTCGCGGGTGCCATGGGGTCCGTCGACGGACAGGATTGTTGCCTCAGATGCCATAGCTCCAACATACTCCCGGGGCCCGCCGGGTGGCTCACACTACGAGCGCGGATGCAGTCGCGAGATAGATCGTCACGGTCAGGATGTCCTGGATCACCGTCGCCAGTGGTCCGGAGCCGAAGGCCGGGTCCTTCCCCATTTTGCTGATAATCCAGGGCAGCGCCAGGGCGATGACCGTCGCAATTGACGCGGCAGCAAGCAGGGAAACCGCAACGGATACCGCGACCTGCCAGTCCTGCCAGATCACTCCCACGACGACCAGAGACACGGTGCCAAGAAGCACGCCCAGGATCGCGCCGGTGGCAATCTCCCGTCCGGCGATCCGGCGGATCCCGACGCCGAGGGACAGACCCCTGATCACCAGCGCCTCGGTCTGCGTGCCGATTGCGTCGGCGAGGTAGACCACGCCCGGAACGAAGAAGGCAATCAGGACGTGCTCAGCCAGGTCCGCTTCAAAGTTTCCGACCACGCCCGCCGCAAGCAGCGCCCCGATCAGCCCCACAATGAGCCAGGGAAGGCGATGCCACAACCGCAGCAGCACAGGTTCCACCGTCGTCGTCCGGGCAACCGAGGCGGATTTCAGGAACCCGCCCAGGCGGGCGAGGTCTTCCTCATGCTCCGTGAGCAGGACTTCGAGCAGGGCGGTGGCAGGGACGAGACCGATGAATCGACCGTCGTCAACGACAGCGAGGGTGGGTTCACTATGTTGGATTGCCTTCCACGCCGCCCGCTCCTGCCCCGTGGCGGGAGCGACGACGGGCGGCTGGGCGTCCATGAGTTGGCTCACCGGCACGGCTGGTGGGGCAGCAAGCAACCGCTCGATGGTGATCAAGCCGAGCAGTTGATCCCCCGATAGGACGGCCAGGACCGCGGCGCAGTCATACTGCTGCCCGCGCATGGCCTCCAGCGCCTGCCCGGCTGATTCGTCGGGGTGCGCGGTGGGCACCCGCCTGGTGGTGCGCTGCGCCGCCGTCCTGAACTGGTTGGAATCAACAGGATCGAGAACCGTCATCAGAAACCTTCTCCACTTCGCAGAGCCGCCACACCGGTGGCTCTCAGGATAGGGGATCAGCAGATCTTCCGGGCCGTGCACAGAAAAAGCCCGCCAACCCGGGCCCCCTCCCGTCCTTCCGACGGTTTCTATTCCAGATTGTGTCGGATCTCGAGGTAGCGCATGGTTGCACGCTCGCTTGGTTCTCCCTTCCGGCAGAAGCTTAGTGACGCCAACTTCTGGTGAGGCCGCTGCACAATGACCGCCCCGTCCCTGAGTGTCGCCTCCAGAACACCCAGCACCTGGTGGAACCGAAGATCTTGCCGCGCCTTCTCGTAAAAAGAGAGCACATAAACATAGAAAAAGAGGTTGTAGCTGGAGAACG
Organism: Arthrobacter sp. CAN_A1; assembly: GCF_015751665.1. NCBI lineage: Bacteria > Bacillati > Actinomycetota > Actinomycetes > Micrococcales > Micrococcaceae > Arthrobacter > Arthrobacter sp. CAN_A1. Next base: position 66,683 of record NZ_JADOUR010000013.1, read on the forward strand.
GATAGGTGACCTGCAGAAAAATGGAACCTATTCCACAATGACGGGGGCCGGTCGGTGTCCAGGTCGTCCAGTGGTTAAGCAGGAACTCCACCGTCTGGTCCTGTGATTCCAGCCGTTGGCGGGTGAGTCCCACCCTGAAGCCGTCCAGTGCGGCCAGAATAGGCCCGGGATTGGAGTAGTCCGTCTCCGGCCCCTTCCCGTAACTGAACTTCTTGCACTGCCAGCCACCGTCCACCCGTTCGGTTTGCTGCAGGTGATCGAACGCCGCCTCCAACCTCTTGTCCGCTGCGTACCCCAGATAACACAGCGCCCTCACAGAATTGATCGAGTAGCAGGGGTAGATAGCCCCATGCGGCGCGGCCTTGAACCGTCCGTCCCCGCGCAATGCGGAGAAAATGAGCTCCGCCGTTCCCTTGAGCACGGGGTGAACAGGATCCACACCCAATTCCACCAGCATCAGCGCACAGTCGAGTGTGGTGAATGGACTTCCTTTGCTGATCCGGCCGTCCGGCGTAGCCCAAAAATCGGCACCGTTGTCGAAGCGCTTGGCCAGAATCAGGTTGATGTCGGATGCTGTCACAGCCGAGGCACCTTCCAGAACTAGTTATACAGCGCTGCATCAGTCCAACAGCGCCTCCACCGAGACGAAGCCGTAGCCTCGCGCGCGCAACCCTTCGATAATGCAGGGCAGGGCGGCTGCGTCGAGGGTGGTGCCGTCGTTTGGGTTGGAACCCACGTGCATCAGAACGATCTGGCCGGGCCGCGACGTGTTCAGTACCCGCTGGCACACAATCGAGGCGGTGATGCCACCGGATGACCCTTGCCAGCCCAGCGTGTCCACCGTCCAGCGGAACGGGACGTAACCGAAGCCGTTGACGACGTCGATGTCGAGTTGAGTCCGATCGCCGTAGGGGAACCGGAAGTAGGGCATGGTCGTCTTCCCGGTGAGCGGCCAGATGGCAGCCTCCGCTCGCGCCAGTTCGAGCCGGATCGCCTCATTGCTGAGCTGTGAGAAGTACGGGTGGGTGTTGGAGTGGTTGCCGACGGGGTGTCCGTCGCCTGCCATGGCTCGTACGCTGGCAGGATATGCACGCGCGAACTGGCCTGTCACGAAGAAGGACGCCGGAGTATCGTATCGATCCAGAGTGTTGAGGATGGAGCTCACCCCCGCATCGGAGGCACCGCCATCGAAGGTGAGCGCCACGACTGAGCGCGTCGTGGGGAAGACCTCCCAGTCGGTGTCATCCCACTTGGCAGGGACGGATGGCCATGGCGCGAATGCGGCGTTGGGACTGCTAGACGTCGCGGGATAGGCATACAGGGCGCCGTCCGACCGTACCGCCCAGATCGTCTGGGCGCGAGGATCGAGCTGAGTGGCGAAGATTTTCGGGAAGGCGGACCAACCCGTTCCGATCTGTGTCGTGGGGAACGACGCGCCGCTGGATGAGGCGGCATAGAGGCGCAATCTGGCCTCGCTGTCCACAACGAGAAGGTCAGAGCGGCCGTTCTTGTCCCAGTCGCCCGCTCCCACGACCTGGCGCATGGGGAGCCAGCCTCCTCCGAGTCTGATCCGGGGAAGGAAGCCACCGGTGCCGTTGGTCGGGTAGACGTGCATAATGCCGGCTGTGTCGGTGGCCACGACAGCGGGAAATCCATTGACAGACTGCTGCACCGGCGTCCACGTCCGCAAGGCCAGCCAACCATTGCCGATCTGGCGAGCAGCGAGGAATCCACCCGAGCCGTTGCCCGGGTACAGCATCAACCGCCCGTCTTTGAAACGGGCGATCAGGTCGAGCGCACCGTCACGATTCCAGTCCACGCCACCCTGGACGCTCTCGGCAACCAGCCAGCCGCTCCCAATCTGGCGAGGGTCCGCGAAACGCTCCCGAGCGCTGGCCGCGTAGTAGAGGAGCCGGCCGTCGGGCGCAATCAGCATCAGATCGCTGAAGCCGTTGCCGTCCCAGTCGCCGACCGAGATCGTTCGTGAGGCAGTCCATCCATGCCCGATCCGGTAGGGCGACGTAAAGCGGATGGAGGGGTTGGACGGCAGAGTCTGCGCCGGCAGTGTGGCAGGTGACTCCTCGACAGTCGTTTCTGAAGAGATGTGAGCTGGGGCTACGACCGCGTTCCCCGGTGAAACCACACCGGGGAGGACAAGCCCTGACACGAGACCGCCTACAAGGAGGCTCCGATTCGCAGCCAAGGCGCCCATTCGCAATCCTGCGATGATGCTCCCGCTCATGATTTTGCCCTTTCCTCTTGAGTCATAAGTTGAGGGACTTTCCTGCTCATCTGCTATTTAACTCCGTTGGGCCCGGTTGGATTAGGGTCTTTAGTCCGTCGTCTCCTCACCGCACCGTTAGCGCCGCGCTACTTCCCCGTTACATTTATTGGAGGCCTCGAAGGCCGGGGGCTTGGTCGCTGGACCTGGTATGACTTTCTGCCCCTGTCATTGATGATCCGGGGGGTGCTGTCGCCAGGTTCAACGCCGCCGTCATCTGCCTCGCGCGCCGCCGCTGCGACGTCATTTACGCCATGCTCAAAACCAAAACACTCTACGAGACCAAAACCCCGGAAGCCGCTTGACCAAAAGCATAGGCCCCCCCCCCACATCTTCTCCACCACATCTGAGGTTGCCATGTGGACAGCATCGACAACGGTTGTGAGGGGACAGCCCCTCATTATGGACGGCACCTGCTCGCGCTTCGGTCAGGACGCAGCGCTCGTCGAGGGCTCGGCGCATGTCCGCGGTGATTGGCCCTATTGCCTTATGGAGGCGCCCCGCAATCAGTCGTGGCGTCCTGCCGGAACAACCCGCCTCCGCGTGTCGCGCGCTCGCCATCGCACAACCACGAAACAGGGAGGGCTGCGACGTCGCCGTCGAGCAGCTTGCAGGTCGCGCACCAGTCGGCGTAGAAGAACAGCACCACTGTCTCGTCAGCAGTGGCCGATGACAGGGCCTCCGGCGTGTATTCCTAAAACGAGGGGGAAGACCCGGCAGCGGTCACCTGTCCGGATCTGTCGCGGCCGATTGCGCGAAGAAGGGGACGGCAACGGCGGCCACCATGATGATGGGAGTTCGCCTCTTCATGAATCGCTCCTCGTGTCACAGGTCGAGTCTCGTCACAGTGTATAAAGCAGCGACGCCCGAGTTCACTGTCCCAGAGCACGCCTGCTATCCGTTTTCCGGCCGCCCACACCGCAGTGACGGTGGATAACGGGGAATACCCATGTTGCAGGGCTGGTTGTGCGGGGTAAGAGACTTCTTCCCACGCAGCCCGTCCCTGAACTCGATCTGGCCGCGTGGAGCCGCCTGACCACGCCCGCTTCGTGATCCTGCGGACAGTCTCAAGCAAACCGGATACCCCCACTGAAGGGGTCCGAGCACAGGTTCTGTCTCAGGTCCGGGCATGGACCTACCTGCTATCACAAAGGAGAAAAACACCATGGCAAAGATTCTGATGGTCGTTTCGGCCGCTGATTCCCTGACGATGAAGGACGGTAGTCAGCACCCTACCGGGGTGTGGGCCGAGGAACTGGTGGTTTCCCACCGGACCCTCCTCGGCGCCGGACACACGGTCCACATCGCCTCCCCTAACGGGGTAAAGCCGACGTTCGACCAGGTCAGCCTCGCCCCGGAAATGGCCGGAGGGCAGGAGAAAGTCGATGAGTTCCGGGAGTACATCACCTCCATCGACGATGAACTATCCGCAACGCTGGTCCTCGCCGAAGTGGACGCCGCGATTTACGACGCCGTGGTCCTGCCAGGCGGGCACGGCCCGATGGCTGACCTGTTTCAGAACGAGGACCTTGGCCGCATCCTGATCGCCGCCAACGACAGCGGGCGAATCATCGCTCCGTTCTGCCACGGTCCTGCCGGATTGCTCAGTGCAGTGGACGGAAACGGAAGGTTCGCCTTCGAGGGCCGGCGGATGACCGTGTTCACCAACAAAGAGGAGCTATCCGGGGGAACCGGGGAGAACACCCCGTGGTTCGTGGAGACCGCACTGCAGGAGCAGGGCGCCGTAGTGGAGCTGGGCCCTGACTGGTCATCCTTCGTGGTGCGCGACGGCAACCTGATTAGCGGCCAGAACCCCCAATCCAGCCACGACGTCGCCGTCGCCGTCATCAACGCCCTAGCCGAATAAGCCAATCACCGCAGGCGGCGGATAGGGCGCCGTCTGCGGCACACACCCTCCGAGGTACCCGCCACCGCTATTCCGCCAAGGTCGGCCTCGCCCTAGCCTGGGAACGATCCCGGTGCAGGTGCGTCGGCGGGTTCTGGAACGAAGATAGTCGCGGCGCAAATAGCCCACGGGCAAAGAAAAACCCCGCCGATCCGGGCTAACAAGCCTAGATTGGCGGGGTTTTCGCTGTCGGGATGACAGGATTTGAACCTGCGACCCCTTGACCCCCAGTCAAGTGCGCTACCAAGCTGCGCCACATCCCGATTGGCCGGCCGATGAAGGCCGAACCACCTGAAGAATCGTATCGCATACCGGGCCCCGGGACGAACCCGAGCTAGTACCAGACAGCTTCTCCCGGCAGAAACGACGTGCGGGCCAAGGATTACCGCTCACTAGCGGCACTCCCTGGCCTGAAGGCCGTCTCCGGTTACTTCTTCTTGCCGCGCTTCTCGCGGACGCGCATGGCGACCTCAATGGGCGTTCCTTCGAAGCCGAAGGTCTCCCGCAGGCGACGCTGGATGAAGCGACGGTAGCCAGGATCCAGGAACCCGGTGGTGAAGAGGACGAACTTCGGCGGACGCGACGAGGCCTGCGTGCCGAAGAGGATACGCGGCTGCTTTCCGCCACGAACCGGGTGCGGGTGCGCAGCCACCAGCTCGCCTAGGAATGCGTTGAGACGTCCCGTCGGGATGCGGGTGTCCCAGGACTCCAGCGCACGGTCCAGTGCCGGGGTCAGCCGGTCCTTGTGCCAGCCGGTGAGGGCCGAAATGTTCACCCGGGGTGCCCATTCGACGTGCGCCAGGTCCTGCTCGATTTCGCGCTCCAGGTAGGTGCGGCGCTCGTCATCCATCAGGTCCCACTTGTTGAACGCCAGCACCAGCGCGCGGCCGGACTCCATGGCGAGGTTCAGGATCCTGATGTCCTGCTCACTGAGCACCTCATCCACGGCCAGCAGCACCACTGCCACCTCGGCCTTTTCCAGGGCCGACTGGGTCCGCAGGGACGCGTAGAAGTCGGCACCCTGGGCCATGTGCACCCGGCGGCGGATGCCGGCGGTGTCCACAAAGCGCCACACACGCCCGTCGAGCTCGATCATCTCGTCAACCGGGTCGCGGGTAGTTCCGGCCAACGGATCCACCACGACGCGGTCGCTGCCGGCCAGCTTGTTCAGCAGCGACGACTTGCCCACGTTGGGGCGACCAATCAATGCCACGCGACGGGGACCGCCGGAGCGTTCCAGCCCGCCGTGCGCCGAGAACTTCGGCAGCACCTCAAGCGCCTGGTCCAGCATGTCGCCGGTACCACGGCCGTGAAGGGCCGAGACCGGCCACGGCTGACCGAAGCCAAGACCCCACAGGGTGGACGCGTCGGCCTCGTTCTGGATGTCGTCAACCTTGTTGGCGACCAGGATGACCGGCTTCTTCTTCTTGCGCAGCATCTGCACAATGGCTTCATCGGTGGCAGTAGCGCCGACCGTTGCGTCGACGACCAGCAGGACGGCGTCGGCCATGTCGACGGCGATCTCCGCCTGGTCGGCAACCCGGGCATGGATGCCGCGGGCGTCATGCTCCCAGCCACCGGTGTCCACCAGGGTGAATCCGCGGCCGTTCCAGGTGGCCGAGTACATGACGCGGTCACGGGTGACACCGGGGGTGTCTTCGACTACTGCTTCACGGCGACCCAGGATGCGGTTGACCAGCGTGGACTTGCCCACGTTGGGGCGTCCCACGATGGCGAGGACCGGGTCGAGCTGCATCGGCGCGTCGGGATCGTAATCCTCGGGCTCCAGCGCAAGCAGGGCCGCGTCTTCCTCGTCGAGTTCGTAGTCGTCGAGGCCGGCGCGAAGAGAGCGGGCGCGGACCTCCGCCTCGTCGTCGTCGATTCCGGCCAGGCGCTCCGCAATCGAGTCCTCGCCGGTCGGCTCAAACTCTTCTGCCCCTTCAATGTCAGGGCGGGCCCGGTTGTCAGTCATGAGTGCATTCCTTCGTTATCAGTGTGCAACGGTTCGAACGACGTCGAGCACAGCCGAGATGGTCTGCTCAAAATCGAGTTCCGATGAATCTACGGTAACCACGCCGTCTGCGGCCTGGTGAAAATTGACTACTGTCGAGTCTTTGGTGTCCCGTCCCAGGACCTGGTCCTGCAGCTGCGCGTCGGTCTGGGTGCCGCCGAGCTGGTCACCGCGGCGGCGCAGGCGGGCAGCCTCGCTGGCCGTGAGCAGGATCCGCACCTCGGCGTCGGGCGCGACGACGGTGGTGATGTCCCTGCCCTCTGCCACGATGCGGTGCCCCGAGTCGGCGATGATCTGGCGCTGCCGACGGATCAGTTCGCTGCGGGCGCCCATGGTGGTGGCGACGGCCGAGACGGCGTCAGACACCCGCGGTTCACGGATCGCGTCGGTGACATCCTGACCACCGACGGTCACCGATTCGTCGTCGGGCCGGGTGCTGATGCCCAGGTTGATCGTGCGGGCGGCGTGTTCGACAGCGACTCCGTCCGCCAGATCAATTCCCTCGGCCAAACAGTGCCAGGTGACGGCCCGGTACATGGCACCCGTGTCGAGGTAGGCGGCATGCAGCTGGCGCGCGGCTTCGCGGCTCACACTGGACTTGCCGGATCCGGAGGGCCCGTCGATGGCGACCACGAGGGACTTGCCGATGCGGAAAAGGGAATGGGGTGTGTTCACTGGACCACTTTCCAACCGTTGGCGGTGAGGAATTCGAGAAGATCGTGCCGTTTGCCTGGCACCACCGAAATTTCGGCCATGCCCACCTGACGCCCGGGCGAGTGTTCCAGCCGGAGGTCCTCAAGGTTGATGCCGGCGTCGCCAATCTCGGTGAGGAGCCGCGCAATCTGTCCGGGGACGTCATCGACGAGCACCGTCAGTCGGGCGAAGGCCTCGGGCGGGGTGCCGTGCTTGCCGGGGATGCGGGCCTGGCCCACGTTGCCCTCGGAAATCAGTTGCGCCATGTCGAGCCGCGAGCCGGGGCCCGTGGGGTTCTCAAGCGTGCCGATCAACCGGTTCAGGTCCTCGCGCACCCCATACAGGATGTCGACCAGACGGTCAGCGTTCGCCGAGAGGATCTGTACCCACAGTCGGGGGTCACTCGCCGCGATCCGGGTCACGTCTCGAAGCCCATTACCGGCCAGCGCCAACGCGTGCGGAGGCGTATCCTGCAGCCTGCTCGCTACCAGCGACGACAGCACCTGCGGGAGGTGGGAGATCAGTGCGACCGACTGGTCGTGCTCCTCGGCACTCATCCGCGCGACGACGGCGCCCAGGTCAATGGCCAGCGCCTCGGCCGTCCGGATGGCGGCCGCCGTGGTCTGTGGTCCGGGGCAGACCACCCAGGGCATGCTGGTGAACAACTCGCCGCGGGCGGCGACCGGCCCTGACTTCTCCCGCCCGGCCATCGGGTGGGTCCCCACATAGCGTGCCAGCGCCGACTCGTCGACGACCGACGCCAGGTGGTCCAGCACCGACGCTTTCACGCTGGCAATGTCGACGACGACGGCGTACGGGTACTCGGTAAGTGCCTTGGCGCTCAGATCAGCCGTGACATCAGGCGGTGCAGCAACAACGACCAGTTCCGGGTCGAGGGATTCCACCGGGTTGAGGGACCGCCCGGCGCCGATATCTTCGGCCACTGCCTGGGTGGACGGGGAAATGTCGGTCAGGACGACGTCGATCCCCCGGGCCCGCAGTCCCAACCCAATGCTGGCGCCCAAAAGCCCCGTGCCCACAATGAGCACGGGACCGGACAGGTGGGTACCACCGTTGTTAGCGCCAGGCATGTGTTTAGAGTCCCACCGCTGCCAACAGGTGTCCGACTTCCTGATTGCCCAGGACCCGGATGCTGCCCTGCCGCTGGTCGTTGACCCGGATCGGGCCCACCTGGGTGCGGACCAGACGTTCGACGGGGTGACCGACAGCCTCGAAGAGTCGGCGAACCACGCGGTTGCGTCCGGAGTGGAGCACCACCTCGACCAGGATATGGCCCGGGGTGGAGTCGACCAGCCGGAACGAGTCGACGCTGGCAATGCCATCTTCGAGTTCGATGCCCTCACGCATTTTGGCTCCGATGCCGTGAGCCATCGGCCCGCGGACCTGCACCAGGTAGGTCTTCGGGACCTCGTACGAGGGGTGGGTCAACCGGTTGGTAAGTTCGCCGTCATTGGTCAGGAGCAACAGACCCTCGGTGGCGACGTCGAGACGGCCCACGTGGAAGAGCCGCTCGTTCTCGTTCTTGTTCTTCAGGTAGTCACTGATGCAGGGGCGCCCCTCGGGGTCCTCCATGGTGCAGATGACGCCCTTGGGCTTGTTGAAGACGTAGTAGACCAGGTGATCATTGAGCTGCAGGCGGATGCCGTCCACATGGATGGCGACCTGCGTGGGATCCACCCGGACGCCGAGATCGGTGACGATGGTTCCGTCGACCTCGACGCGGCCGTCCTCGATCATTTCCTCACAAACGCGGCGTGATGCCACCCCTGCCGAGGCCATGATCTTCTGGAGGCGGACGCCGTCGGGGTTATGGACGTCGAGGCGATCGACGGGTGCCGCTTTGGGCTTCTGAGCCTTGGGACGGTGGACCGGGCCGAGGCTCTGGCCGAAGCGTTCCCGGCCGAAGGCCTTGGGACCGGCAGGCTGCTGCCGGCCGCCGCTCTTCTTGGGACCGGCCTGCTTGGGGGTGCGGTTAGCGAACGGGCGTGCCTCGCCGGAGCCTTCCGAGGCGCCGCGGTAGCCGCCGCTGGTGGGACGGCCACCGCTGGTGGGGCGTCCGCCGCGGGGTGAACCATCGCGGGGGGCACCGCTGCGAGGCGAGCTGTCACGTGAAGCGTCGCGCGAGTAACCCTCGCGTGGTGCGCCGTCGCGGCTTGGCTTGGCACGGGCTGCACTGCCACGGGCAGGACCCTGACGCTTGGCGCCGTCGCGGGCTGGTCCCCTACGCTCGCCGTCGCGGTCAAAACCGCCCTCACGAGGTGAACTCTGGCGAGCCTCGCTGTCGCGACCTGCGCCGGCAGCCGATCCGCGGCCGAACGCGTCGCGGGCCGACCGGCCACGGGCTGCTCCAGAACCAGCGCGGGGTGCACCGCCGCGTGCGGACCCGCCGCGAGGGGCACCGTCCCGGCCGCCGTCGCGGGGGGCACTGTCACGGCCGGAGTCATCACGCGCGTAACCCTCGCGGCCGCTGGCAGGACGTGCGGACCCGTCGCGTCGGGGGGTGTTGCGTCCGGAGCCGGACCGTGGCGCCTGTGTCATTGAATATCCTTTTAGCTAGCGTATTTAGTACGTGGTGTCATCAAAGTCACCGAGGTTTTCCAACCCGGGTAGATGTGGTGAAAGCTGCGGCAGGTCAGCAACGCTGCCAATACCTAATCTTTCCAGAAAGTACGAAGTTGTTCCGTACAGAATTGCGCCTGTTTCAGGATCGGTTGCCGCTTCGGCGATCAGACCGCGTAACGCCAGGGTGCGTACCACCGAATCCACGTTCACGCCGCGGATCCCTGAAACTCTTGCCCGAGACACCGGTTGCCGGTAGGCGATGACGGCGAGGGTTTCCAAAGCTGCCTGTGACAGGCGGGCGCTTTGTCCTTCGAGCACGAACTTCGCCACTACCGGCGCAAACGAACTGCGCGAGAAAATCCGCCATCCACCGGCGACGCTGCGTAGCTCGAAGCCACGCGGCTGTGAAACCGCCGGATCGGTGGTGTGCCCTTCCGGGCCCTGACCAGTATAACCGTCATACTCCTGCTGGAGTTCCACCAGCAGCCGACGGACGTCGGCGACCGGAACCAGCAGGGCGGTCGCGAGCTGCAGGTCGGTGACAGGTTCGTCGACCACCATCAGTACCGACTCCAACGCCGCTTTGATACCGCCCGGCTCGCCCGCCGCGTCAAACAGGGTTTCCTCGGCGTCGGGTTCCTGGGCGTTCACTGCGATCCTTCGCTGGGAGGTGGGGCTGGTGCTGGCTGGTCGTACTCTTCACTGATCGACGCCGGGGACCAGTCGCTGGCGCCGGCCGACCAGCGGACCGTGAGGTTTCCCAGTGGCGCGCCCTGGTCAAAGGAGATCACAGCATCGCGGAACATTTCCAGCAAAGCGAGGAATCTCACCACGACGGTCAGCATGTCCTCGGCGTCATGGGTGAGTTGCCGGAAGGAGAGCGGTTTGCCTTCACGCAGCCGTAGCCCCAGCAGCTCGGTCTGTTCTCGAACGCTCACCGCTGACCCATGCAGGTGGTCGATTCCGACCCCAGTGGGCGCGGGCTCGCGCGGCTCAAGCGCTTTGGCCGCCAGGGCAGCGAACTGCCCGGGGGTGGTGCGCCAGGAGAGTTCGGGAAGCATCGCTGCCACCTGGGGTTCCAGGCTGACGTCCCGTGGGAAGCGTTTGCCTTCCTCGGTCAGCCGCTCCCCCAGTTGCCGGGCGATTTCCTTGAACGCCTTGTACTGCAGCAGCCGGGCGAACAGCAGGTCCCGTGCTTCCAGCAGTGCCACGTCTTCATCGTCCTCGACCTCACCGGCCGGAAGCAGCCGGGCCGCCTTCAAATCGAGGAGAGTCGCTGCGATGACCAGGAACTCACTGGCCTCGTCGAGCGAGAAGTCGGCGTCGGTGCCCTGGAAGGCGCGGATGTATCCGATGAATTCGTCGGTAACCGTGGCGAGGGCTATTTCGGTGATGTCCAGCTCATGCTTGGAGATCAGCCCTAGCAACAGGTCGAAGGGTCCGTTGAAGTTCTCCAGCCGTACGGTGAACCGGGTAGCTTCCATCCCACCTTCACCAGCCCGGTACACATCAGCTGCACCGCGACCGGGCGCGACGGCGTCGGGCTCGGCATCACGCACGAGCATCGGAGCGCTGCATCGAGAGGTGCGCGGCGCGCTGCATGGTTAGGGGGCGCCGCCGCGCGCGATCAGTTCCTTGGCCAGCCGACGGTACGAATCGGCGCCCGAGTGGTTGGCCGCGTACGACGTGATCGGTTCCGCGGCGACCGTCGCATCAGCGAACTTGATGGTGCGCTTGATGACCGTCTCGAAGACCTTGTCGCCGAAGGCTTCGACCAGCCGGGCGATGACCTCGCGGCTGTGCAGGGTCCGCGCGTCGTACATAGTGGCCAGCACGCCGTCGACCTGCAGGCGGGGGTTCAGCCGATCCTGGACCTTTTCGATCGTCTCGACCAGCAACGCGACGGCACGCAGGGCGAAGAACTCACAGATCAGCGGGATGATCACGCCGTGCGCTGCAGTGAGCGCGTTGACCGTCAGGAGTCCGAGGGAGGGCTGGCAATCGATGAGGATGACGTCATAGTCGTCGGAGACTTTCCGGAGGGCACGGTCCAGGACCTGTTCACGGGCCACCTCGTTCACCAACTGCACCTCTGCCGCCGAGAGGTCGATGTTGGCAGGCAACAGGTCGACATTCTCGAACGCGGTGGTCTGGATGGCGTCCTGAATCTGGACCTTGCGGTCCATCAGCACGTTGTAGACGGTGACGTCGAGCTCGTGCGGGTTGGTGCCGAGACCTGCCGAGAGGGCTCCCTGCGGGTCGAAGTCGACCAGCAGGACCCGTCGTCCCGCCTCGGCGAGCGCCGCGCCGAGGTTGATGGTGGAGGTGGTCTTACCGACGCCACCCTTTTGGTTCACCATGGCTATCACGCGGGCCGGTCCGTGGGAGGACAAGACCGGTGGTTCGGGAAACACGGTCACCGGGCGCCCGGTGGGCCCGATTTCTGCGTCCGTCAGAGTTGTGGAACCCTGTTCGCTACTCACGTATGTATCCACGCTTCCGTTTAATCGCTGTGCTGAAAGTATTGCTTGCTTGCCTGCCCTCAACGTTACAACCGGGGCTGCATTCCGACGGGTAAATCCGCTGGCACCGACCCGCGAGCCTTTAGTTTCAACCTGAGGTCTAACCTTCCAGACCCAAGCGTCCCATTGACTGCCGTCGGTGAGTGGGACTGTCCAGACCACCCCACTCTCAGGGTCCCGTGAGTGGGAGAATACGCTCGCCGCTGCAGCCGGGACAACAGAAGAGGCCCCTCCCGGGTTGAACTGCTCCCGGGAAAGGCCTCTTCAGTGGTGTTACGCGGTGGCTGTGACCCTAGCGGCTGGCGCCGACCCGGCGGTCGCCGTCGTTATCAAGGTCACCCAGGTTATCGACTGCCCTGTCGGTGGTGACAGCTGAACCGTCCTCGACGTCGTCGTCCATGTGGTTGGCGCTCATGGTCGCCTCGTCGAACGGCAGGTTCCCGGAGAGAACCTCGTCAACGCGGCCCCGGTCAATCTCGTTGGTCCACTTTCCGATCAGCACGGTGGCGACGGCGTTGCCGGTGAAGTTGGTCAGCGCGCGGGCTTCGGACATGAACCGGTCGATGCCGACGATCAGGCCGACGCCGTCCACCAGGTCCGGGCGGTGCGACTGCAGGCCACCGGCGAGCGTGGCCAGACCAGCGCCGGTCACGCCTGCAGCACCCTTGGAGGCGATGATCATGAAGATCAGCAGCGAGATCTGCTCGCCGAGGGCCAGGGGTGTGCCCAGGGCGGATGCCACGAACAGTGACGCCATGGTCAGGTAAATCGCTGTGCCGTCGAGGTTGAAGGAGTAGCCGGTGGGGACGGTGACGCCCACAACCGGCTTGGAGACGCCCAGGTGTTCCATCTTGGCGATCAGGCGCGGCAGTGCTGCCTCGGAGGACGAAGTGGAGAAGATCAGCAGGTACTCGCGGCCCAGGTACTTCATCAGCTTGAAGATGTTGACGCCGGTGACCAGCTTCAGCAGCCCGCCCAGGATCACCACGATGAAGAGGATGCAGGTCACGTAGAACGCAGCCATCAGCGTGAACATGCTGACAATCGCCTGGACGCCGGTCTCGCCGACGACGGCGGCGATCGCGCCGAACGCGCCGATCGGGGCAAGCCACATCACCATGATCAGGATGCGGAAGACGAGTGCCTGGATGTGACCGATGCCGCGGAGGATTGGCTTGCCGGCGGATCCCATGCCCTGCAGGGCGAAACCGACCAGCAATGCTACGAAAAGGGTCTGGAGGATGCTGGTTCCGGTGAGGGAGGCGAGCAGTGTGACGGGGATGATGCCCAGCAGGAAGTCGGTGGTGCCGGTCGCCTCGGCGGGGTCGCCAGCGTCGTACGTGGCGCCGGAAAGGTCAAGACCTTCACCGGGCTGGACGATGTTGCCGACAACCAGGCCGATGGCCAGGGCGAAGGTGGACATCAGCATGAAGTAGCCGAGAGCCAGGCCACCGACCTTGCCGACCGTCGCGGCTTTGGCGATGGACCCGATACCCAGCACAATGGTGCAGAAGATAATGGGAGCGATCATCATTTTGATCAGGCCGATAAAGCCTGCACCGATGGGCTTGAGGCTTTTCGCGAATTCCGGAGCCATCAGGCCGAGAATGGCACCGAGGATCACCGCCGCGATCACTGCAATGTAAAGGAAGTGGGTCTTGTCGACCCGTTTCTTGGGCTTACCCGGGCTGACCGGTTGAGCCGGCTGACCTGCTGTGGATTTCGATGGCGCCATAGCCATACTCCTTCGGTGAATGATTCAAAGCTGTCTATCCCATGCTCGGGCGTACAGTGATGTGAATCACCATTGCGTTCATACTGTTCGCAGCATCAAGGAAGGGACCCGGTGGAACGGTGAGGAAGTGGAGCCTGGCTCGGCAGTTCTTCGTCGGACAACTGGTGTTTGTGCTGGCGCTGACCGCCGCCATCTCCTGGGTCCTCTATCTCGACGCCGAGCAGAGTACCTACGAAAATTCGGCAGCCCGCATGCTCGCGATTGCGACGACGTTTGCCGACGACCCCTATGTCAGCACCTCCGTCTCCCTGCCGGATCCCAGCGCTGTGCTGCAGCCGTACGCGCGTGAGGTGATGGATGACCTCGGCGTCGACTTCATCACCATCATGGCTCCGGACCGGACCCGGTTCACCCACCGCAACCCCGACGAGATCGGTGCTCCCTATATCGGATCGATCGAGCAGGCACTCGGCGGCCGGGCCCACACCGAGACGTTCTCCGGGACCCTGGGGCCTTCGGTGCGCGCTATCGTGCCGGTGATCGACGACGACGGCGCGGTGGTTGCGATGGTGGCGGCCGGGGTCACCGTGGACACGGTGACGATTGCCCGCAACGCCCAGCTTCCCCTGCTCTTCCTCATCGCCGCCGGCGCGGTCACAGCCGGCGCAGTGGTGTCCTTCCTGCTCAGCCGGCACCTGCGGCGGGCAACCCTCGGCCTGGGGACGGACCAGCTCGCGCATATGTTTGTGTTCTACGACTCGGTGCTGCACTCGGTCCGTGAGGGAATGGTCCTCACCAATCCGCACGGCGAATTGGTGTTGTACAACGACCAGGCAGCGCACCTGCTGGGTTTGCCACCTGCCCGCACCGGACAACCGACGGCTGCCCGGGACCTGGACCTGCCGCCGTCGCTCGTTGACCTCCTCACCACCGGCCGGCAAGCCATCGACGAATTCCATGTCACCGCCGACCGGATCCTGGTGGTCAACCAGGAGACTGCGGTGCCCGGCGGCGGCACACCACCGCCCGGAGCGAAGCCGATGGGAACCGTCACCACGCTGAGGGATCACACGGAGATCGAGTCGCTGACCGGGGAGCTCGCAACGATGCGCACCCTCACCGACGCGCTGCGGGCCCAGACCCACGAACACGCCAATCGTTTGCACACCATCGTGTCCCTGATCGAACTTGACCGGCGCAGCGAGGCCCTCGACTTTGCCACCCGGGACCTGACCCAGTCACAGCAGCTCACCGACGACGTGCTCGGCGCCATCGACGAGCCGTTCATCACCGCCCTGCTCGTCGGCAAGGCGGCGCAGGCCAACGAACGCGGGATTGAACTGGCAATCGCCGTCGACGGCCAGATCGAAACCTCCCACCTGGATCCGGGCGCCCTGGTCACGATTATCGGGAACCTGCTGGATAACGCCCTGGACGCCGCAGCGGATTCGCGCGACCGGCGGGTGAGCCTCACCCTTGAGCGCAGCGGTGACGATGTCATGATCACGGTGCGGGACAGCGGGCCAGGGCTGAGCGCAACCGGTGCCGACGCGTTCACGCTGGGGTTCAGCACCAAGGAACACACACCGGGCGGCGCTGGGCGGGGGCTGGGGCTGGCTCTCGTGCGCCAGGCGGTGCAACGCCTGGGCGGGTCGCTGACGGTGGCGAACGACGACGGCGCCCGCTTCACCGTGCTGCTGCCGCTCGCCTCGACGCAGTCCCCGATCGCCGACGGCGTGTTCCCGGGAGGCACCCGTGTCTGACAACATCAGGGTCCTGGTGATCGAGGACGACACCATCACCGCGGAGGCCCACGCCGAATATGTCAGGAGACTGGACGGATTCGCCCTGGTGGGGGTCGCCCACAACGGGTCAGAGGCGATGACCTTCCTTGGGTCGGGGGCGGAACCGGTGGACCTGGTGCTACTGGACATGAACCTGCCGGACATCCACGGCCTGGACATCATCCGGCGGATCCGTGGCGCTGGCCTGCCCACCGATGTCATTGCCATCACCGCCGTCAGGGAACTCCACATTGTCCGTGCGGCTATCTCCTCCGGCATTGTCCAGTACCTGATCAAGCCGTTCACCTACTCGGCCTTCAGCGACAAGCTGGCCAACTACCGGTCGTTCCGCCAGAATCTGGTGGCCCAGGCATCCTCGACCACCCAGTCCGAGGTGGATAATGCCCTCGCTGCGCTTCGCCCACCCGCGCAGGGCAGTCTACCCAAGGGGCTTTCCGATGAGACGCTCAAGGGCGTGATCCTGATGCTCAAGCGGGGCGGCACGGCCGTCTCGGCAGTGGAAGTGGCGGCGGATCTGGCGTTGTCCCGGGTCACTGCCCGCCGCTACCTTGAATACCTGGCCGACCAGGAATCCGCCCGCCGCGCACCCCGGTACGGGACGCGCGGTCGCCCCGAATTCGAGTACTCCTGGATCAGCTAGCTCCCCACGTCATGTTCCCGCCGGGACATCCCGCCACCGACATCCCGCCGAGAAGCGGGATATGGCGGGTTCGACGCCGCTGAAGTCGCCTGAGCTAACGGCTCGGCGGGGTGGGGGCGGGGCGGAGGACCGGTTTCATGGCGTCGAGCACTGACTGATCCTCAATGGTGGAGGGCACCACGTACTCCTCGCCCGCAGCAATCTGGCGCATGGTCTTCCGGAGAATCTTTCCAGACCTCGTCTTCGGCAGCCCATCCACCACCACCGCCTGTTTGAAGTCGGCCACCGGGCCGATCTGCTGCCGTACCAGGTCCACCAGTTCCTGTTGCAGCCTCTCCGCACCGATGTCCACGCCCGCCTTGAGCACCACATAGCCGCTGGCGCGTTGGCCCTTCAACGCGTCAACCAGCCCGATCACCGCGCATTCGGCAACGGCCGGGTGCTGAGCCAGGACCTGCTCGATCGCTCCCGTTGACAACCGGTGCCCGGCCACATTGATGATGTCGTCGGTGCGGCCCATCACGAAGACGTAGCCGTCGTCGTCGAGATAGCCCGAATCTCCGGTGACGTAGAAACCGTCGAAGGCGCTTAGATACGCGCTGATGAACCGCTCGTCGCTCCCCCACAGGGTGGGCAGCGTCCCGGGCGGCAGCGGCAGCTTCAACGCGATATTGCCTTCCGTGCCAGCTGGCACCTCCTTGCCGTCGGCGTCGAGAATCCTCAGGTCGTAACCGGGCTGGGGCAGCGTGGGCGATCCCGGCTTGATGGGCAGCTCTTCGATGCCGCGGGGATTGGCGCAGATGGGCCAGCCGGTCTCGGTTTGCCACCAGTTGTCGATCACCGGAACGCCAAGGGTTTCGCCAGCCCACCGGTAGGTGTCGATGTCGAGTCGCTCTCCCGCGCAGAACAGCAGCCGCAGGCTGGACGTGTCGTACTCCCTGAGCAGGGTTGCCTCCGGGTCGACCTTCCGCACAGCGCGCACCGCGGTGGGGGCGGTGAACAGCACGCTGATCCGGTGATCGTTGATCAGACGCCAGAACGCTCCGGCGTCGGGGGTGCCGACAGGCTTCCCTTCGTAGAGGACCGTCGTCGCGCCGGCGAGGAGTGGGGCATAGACAATGAAGGAGTGTCCCACCACCCAGCCGACGTCGGACGCTGTCAACATCACGTCACCCGGGCGGACATCGAAAACGTTGGTGATCGACCAGGTCAGGGCGACGGCGTGGCCGCCGTTGTCCCGCACCACGCCTTTGGGGGAGCCGGTGGTGCCAGAGGTGTAGAGGATGTAGAGCGGGTCGGTGGCATTGACCGGAACGGGATCGGCCGGTTCGGCTGCCGCGAGCGCTTCGTCCCAGTCAAGCCAGCTGGTGCCCGACGTCGTCGCGTACTGGGAGCGGGTGTTTACGAAGCCCTCTCGTGATTTCACGATCACGGCGTCCACCCGGTGCCCGCAGAGTTCCAGGGCATCATGGACCGCGGGCAGGTACTCGATGGGGCCGCGGGGTTCCAACCCGCCCGACGCCGTCACCACCACGGCGGGGCGTGCATCCTGGATCCGGGAGGCAAGCTCCCTGGCGGCGAACCCGCCGAAGACCACCGAATGGACGGCTCCCAGGCGTGCGGTGGCGAGCATCGCGATCACCGCCTCGGGCACCATCGGCAGGTAGATCACCACCCGGTCCCCCTTGTCCACCCCCTGCGATCGCAGGACCCCGGCGAACTGGGCCACCTCGTCCCGGAGCTCACGATAGGTGTAGTTTCGGACCAGCCCGAGCATCGCCGAATCGTAGATCAGCGCGGTGGTGTCCCCGCGCCCGGCCTCGACATGGCGGTCCAGGGCGTTGTGGCACGTATTGAGTTCGCCGTCGGGAAACCACCGATGGAGGGGTGCGGCGCTGCTGTCCAGGGCAACGGTCGGCTCCCGTGACCAGTCGACGGCCTGTGCGGCCTCCAGCCAGAACGCATCGGGGGCCTCAAGGCTTCGGCGGTACAGCGTGCGATAGTCCTGGCTCATTCGGCTCTCCTCCACGTCAATGTGTTGTGCTGTCATCCTACTGACGCCCACCACCCCCCTCCGCCGAACCGTCAGCTCTGGTGAGTTGGGTCCGGTTTAGGGCGCCAAAGCTCACTGCTCGGCGGGAGGGGGTGTGTATACATGAGACGGTCAGGTGGGCGGCCGGGGTGCTAATTTATTGCCTATCGTGCGCTGCATGTATACATTGGCTCTACAGTGTTTACATCACAGCCAGCGTCGGCAGGAGGATCAATGCGGGCAAGCGACAGGGCCTACGGCGCCTTGAAGGCCGACATCATTGAGTGGCGCCTGGTCCCCGGCACCGTACTTGCCGAGGTTGAACAATCGGCCCGGCTTGGCGTCTCCCGGACACCCCTGCGGGAGGCACTGGCCCGGCTCGGGGCAGAAGGCCTGACCGCCGCTCAGGCTGGACGCGGCGTCGTCGTCACCGACATATCCGTGGAAAAGATGAGTCAACTTTTCGAGGTGCGGTTGGCACTGGATTGCAAGGCCGCAGAGCTCGCCGCAGCGCACCGGTATGCGCCAGTGTTCACCGCGCTAGCCGAACGCTTCGATGCCGCCGGTGACCTCATCGCCGGTTCCGACCCCGATCAGCGTGACTACTACGCCCTGGTCTCGGAGCTGGACGCCGCCGTCGACGACGCTGCGAACAACCAGTTCCTCCGCCAGGCCCAGGGCCAGCTACGGGCTCAACTGGTGCGTATCAGGCGCCTGGCCAAGGACAACGCTGAGCGGCTCCTGGCATCAGCTGCCGAGCACTCCCAGATTGCACGCTCCATCGCCGGCGGCAACGCTGATCTCGCTGCTGCCGCCACCAAAATCCACCTCCACAACAGTCTTGACCACCTCCTGGCGTCGAAGCACAGTTTCGACGCCGGTTCCGTCCCACCACGAAAGGCTCACCTCAATGGTTGAACATCATCTGGTCCGTACCCACCGCAGCGACGAGAACCTCGTCCGCGAGCAGCAGCTTGCCTACCGTCTGGCGCTGGTCGCGGCTGATCCGGTGGAGGTCGACGACGACGTCGCCGACATGGTGATCAACCGCATCATCGACAACGCCTCGGTTGCCGTGGCCTCGTTCACCCGCGCCCCGGTGGTTGCCGCCCGAGCGCAGGCCACCAGCCACCCTGCATCGTCGAACGGGGCCGGTGCCACCATTTTCGGCATCCAGGAAAAGACGTCCCCCGAGTGGGCAGCATGGGCCAACGGCGTCGCGGTCCGCGAGCTCGACTATCACGACACCTTCCTGGCCGCCGACTACTCCCACCCCGGCGACAACATCCCGCCGATCCTCGCCGCAGCGCAGCACACCGGGCGATCCGGTCGGGACCTGCTGCGGGCCATCGCGACCGGGTACGAGATTCAGGTGGACCTGGTCAAGGCCATCTGCCTTCACAAGCACAAGATCGACCACGTCGCCCACCTCGGCCCGTCCGCAGTTGCCGGCATCGGCACCTTGCTGGACCTCGACGTCGAGACCATCTTCCAGTCCATCGGCCAGGCCCTGCACACCACCACCGCCACCCGCCAGTCCCGCAAGGGCGAGATCTCCACCTGGAAAGCTCACGCTCCGGCCTTCGCCGGGAAGATGGCCGTGGAGGCTGCTGACCGGGCGATGCGCGGCCAGACCTCCCCCACCCCGATCTACGAGGGTGAGGACGGGTTCATTGCGTGGCTGCTGGACGGCCCGGATGGCAGGTACGACGTCCCCCTGCCGGCCGCGGGCGAGTCCAAACGTGCCATCCTGGACACCTATACCAAGGAGCACTCAGCCGAGTACCAGGCGCAGGCCCTGATCGACCTCGCCCGCAAGCTGCATACAGCGCACCCGGAAGCCACCGATCCGGAACTGGTGCAGTCGATCGTCATCCACACCTCGCACCACACCCACAACGTCATCGGGTCCGGCGCGAACGACCCGCAGAAGTATGATCCCACTGCTTCCAGGGAAACCCTCGACCACTCGATCCCCTACATCTTCACCGTGGCCCTGCAGGACGGCTCCTGGCATCATGTTGACTCCTACACCCCCGAGCGTGCGGGACGGTCCGACACCGTGGCCCTCTGGCACAAGGTCACCACGCTGGAGGACCCAGAGTGGACCCGGCGCTACCACTCGCTGGACATCAGCGAGAAGGCCTTCGGCGGCCGCGTCGAAATCACCCTCACCGACGGCACGGTCATCACCGATGAACTGGCCGTCGCCGATGCGCACCCGCTCGGCGCCCGGCCCTTCGCCCGGGAGCAGTACATCAACAAGCTGCGTACCCTCGCCGCCGGCCAGGACGGCAACCGGATTGTCGACGAGGCCGAGATTGACCGGTTCCTCGCCGTCGTCGAGCGCCTGCCCGAACTGGCCGCCGGCGACCTTGACCAGCTCAACCTGGTCGCGGCGCCCGGCGTCATCAACCCCGCCACCGCGCCGAAGGGACTGTTCTAAATGTTGTACTCCTCAGTGACTCCCGAGCAGAAGCGCATCGCGTTCCGCACGGGACTAGCCTCCGGCCGGATCCAGCAATTCCCCGGCGCCTTCAACCCCCTGTCAGCGCGGCTGATTGAAGACAAGGAGTTCGACGGCGTCTACATCTCCGGCGCTGTCCTGGCCAACGACCTGGGCCTGCCGGATATCGGCCTAACGACGCTCACCGAGGTGGCCACCCGCGCCGGGCAGATCGCCCGGATGACCGACCTGCCGTCGATTGTCGACGCCGACACCGGCTTCGGTGAGCCGATGAACGTGGCACGGAGCATCCAGGAGTTGGAGAACGCCGGGCTGGCGGGCTGCCATATTGAGGACCAGTTCAATCCCAAGCGGTGCGGGCACCTGGATGGCAAGAACGTGGTGGACCTGGACACGGCCACCAAGCGCATCCGCGCGGCGGCCGACGCCCGCCGTGACCCCAACTTCCTGATCATGGCGCGCACCGATATCCGCGGGACCGACAGTCTACAGGCGGCCAAGGACCGGGCTAAGACGCTGGTCGACGCTGGAGCCGACGCCATTTTCCCCGAGGCGATGCGGGACCTGAGTGAGTTCCAGGCCATTCGCGACGCCGTCGACGTACCCATCCTGGCCAACATGACCGAGTTCGGGAAGAGCGAGCTATTCACCCTGGATCAGCTCTCCTCCGTGGGGGTCAACATGGTGATCTACCCTGTCACCCTGCTGCGTAGTGCAATGGGCGCGGCGGAGCGTACGCTGGAAGCGATCAAGGCCGACGGCACCCAGCAGGGCGCCGTCGGTGCCATGCAGACCCGGGCCCGTCTCTACGAGCTCGTGGACTATGAGGCATACAACCGATTCGACACCTCGGTTTTCAATTTTCAGGTGCCCGGTTCGCCGGAACACACGACGCAGCAGGTCCCTTCCGCTGTTGAACAGGAGTCCCCATGACAGAACCGCAGATCTACAAAGGGCTAGCTGGAGTCACAGTCGACACCACGGCTATTTCCATGGTCAATTCCGACACCAACTCGCTGCTGTACCGCGGGTACCCGGTGCAGGAACTAGCTGCCAAGTGCAGCTTCGAAGAGGTCGCGTACCTGCTGTGGCACGGGGAGCTGCCCTCGAAGGACGAGCTTGCCGAGTTCACCACATTTGAACGCAGCCACCGTGCGCTGGCCGACAACGTCAAGGCTGCCATCGATCTGCTGTCCACAACCTGCCACCCGATGGACGTCGCCCGCACAGCTGTGTCGGTGCTCGGCGCCAATCACCCGTTGGCCGGCGATTCTTCCCCCGAGGCCAATCTGGAAAAGGCGAAGGAACTCTTCGCGGCGTTCCCCGCCGTCGTCGCCTACGACCAGCGTCGTCGTCGTGGTCTGGACATCGTGGCTCCGCGCGACGATCTTGACTACTCGGCCAACTTCCTGTGGATGACCTTCGGCGAGGAGGCCGCGCCCGAGGTGGTTGAGGCGTTCAACGTGTCTATGGTGCTGTACGCCGAACACTCGTTCAACGCTTCGACCTTCACGGCCCGGGTCATCACGTCTACGCTGGCCGACCTCCATTCGGCGGTCACCGGAGCCATCGGCGCCCTGAAGGGGCCGCTGCACGGCGGGGCGAACGAGGCAGTGATGCACACGTTCGAGGAGATCGGGATCCGCACCGACGAGTCCCGTGAGGATGCCGCTGCCCGCGCGAAGGCGTGGATGGAGGATGCCCTGGCCCAGAAGAAGAAGGTGATGGGCTTCGGCCACCGGGTCTACAAGAACGGCGATTCGCGGGTGCCCACCATGAAGGGTGCGCTGGACGGGATGATCAAGCACTTTGGTCGGCCTGAGCTGCTGGGTCTGTACAGCGGGCTGGAAACGGCTATGGATGAGGCGAAGAGCATCAAGCCAAACCTCGACTACCCGGCCGGCCCCACCTACCACCTCATGGGGTTCGATACCGAGATGTTCACACCCCTGTTCATCGCCGCCCGGATCACCGGCTGGACCGCCCACATCATGGAGCAGACCGCGTCCAACTCCCTGATCCGCCCGCTCAGCGTCTACAACGGTCCGGAGCAGCGCCAGGTCCCCTAGCCTCACCTCTCTGGTTCGAGTCACAACCTCTGGTTCGAGTCAACAGATATGACGGGTTTTCCTTCGAAAAACTGTCATATCTGTTGACTCAATCTGTGGTTAAGGGGCTAGGCGAAGACAGCGCTGAGCACCGTCCTGTTGTCGGAGTTGAGGGTGACGAGGACGTCCAACTGATCACCGGCGATAACCGACCCGAGCCAGTGCCGCGCGTCGTCCCACATGCCGTCCCATGGCAGGTCATCGACTGCATACCAGGCGGGGTCCACCTCGGGGGTAGGCTGCGGCGTCCCCGTCCACTCGGCGGCAGTGAAGATCGCGGCGTCCATGTCAGCGGCCGGTTGCGATGGAAACCGCCAGCGGATCCTCCCCAACCGGGTCAGCTGGGCCACGCCGACGACGACGCCGGACTCCTCAGCGACTTCCCGCACCGCCGCCTGGGCCTCTGTTTCGCCGGGCTCGACTCCCCCGCCTAGGGTCACGATCCGTCCGGATCCGAACCCCGTCTTCTTCAACCCGAGCAGCACTTCGCTTCCTGCGGCCGTCTCACGGAACAGGAAGCACAGCACAACGGGGCGGGGTTTCATGAGGCCCAAGTCTAGCCTCCAAACCCTCCGCCGAAGCAGAGGGGGTGGGTTCGACACTGGTGGCTAGTCGGTGATGACTATCGAATCGGCGATGCCTGCCAGGGCATCGAATTCAGTCGACCCGGCGTAGGCCTCCGCATCAACCAGGGACGCGAACTCCCGGCCCACCTCGTACGGTGAGAGCTGGAAGTTGTTTGTCAGGGACAGCAAGCCCACCTCGGCATTCGAGATGACGTTATAGAGCATGCATCCTTCGCCCGACGTAGGGTCAGTGGCCAACACCAGCGCTGTGGTGCCGACGAGTCGATCGCCGGTGAATACCCTGAGTACAAACCTCGCGTCGATCGGCCCAGCGGGCGTATCGATGGAGACCGGTATCGAACGGAGCTCCTGCCAGGGTACTGCTAGCTCCAGGCAAGCACCCCCAATCCCGCCCTCGACCGAGCGTTGCAGGTTGGACACCACTTCTCCGCTTGGACTCAGAATGTCCAGGCCCTGTGCGGCTTCAACGATTTCCCAGTCGGCGGGCACCTCCACTGACAGACCCATGTCGGCGGCCGGATACGGCTCCCGGGTGAAGTCTGGGGAGGGTGTCTCGAAAGCCGATGGGGGAACCTGTGACACGATCCACTGGCTGTCCGATTCACAGGTCTCGGGGGCAAAGAACGATGTCTGGTTCTCCACCGGACCCGGTACGACACTTTCACCGCCGCCGACGGCAATCTCCTGTCCAAGCGCATAGTCGGTCCCGAAGAAGGACAGCACATCGTCGGACCATGACACCGCCGTGTCCGGGAAATAGGCCAGGACCCGGGAGGAATCAGAAGCCTCGATGTAGAGGCAGCCGTCCTCAAGAACCAGCGTTCCGGTCAGCAGGGCTGCATCCCCGCCCTCGCCGAACGGGGTGTAGGTCGCGACCGGCAATCCGGACGCCACTGGCGTCGTGCGTGAGGGCTCGCCCGACGGCGTGGGTGTCGGCCCGCCCGTGATCGTGGACTCGCTCGACGGAGCGGCCGAGTCAGTCACCACCGGCTCCGGTTCGCCTGCCGGAAGCGGCGAGGTGGCGCCGAAGTTCCCACTGATAACGACGGCGGCAGCCACCGCCGCGGCTGCAGCGGTGACCGCCGCGGCTGCCGCCCACCGGCGTCGGCGGTACAGGGGCACCACGGTTGAGCCACGCGCGCCCAGATCGTCGCTGAACACCGGGGATCCCGGCTGCTGGTCGGACCCAGCGCTTCCGGACCCAGCGCTTCCGCCCGCAGCGCCCCCGCCCCCGGCGCCGCTGTCCACGGTCCCGGTCCGGACCGGATCAATTCCTCGTATGAGTCGTTCAATGGGATCCATCTCAGGCATCTCCCTCGGTCAGCATCACGGCGGGTATGGTTTTCGCGAAGGCTTTGCGGGCGCGATGAAGACGCACCTTCGCCGCTGCCGGGCTGCAGCCCAGCACCTGCGCAACGTCAGAAACAGGAAGATCATCCCAATAGGTCAGCAAGAGCACCTCCCGGTCGGTCTCCCTCAGCCGCAGGAGACCGGCCGCGACCGTCTCCTGCTGGCCACCCAGGTCAGGGGTGTGTGCAGAGACCCGGGCCGATTCGTGGAGGCGCTCCATCAGGAGCCCGGTACGCTCACGGCGTCGGTACTCGTTGCCCACCACATTGCGGGCAACCGCGAGGAGCCAGGGCACTGTCAGATCGACGGCTTCCGGGTTTCGTTCCCACGCGATCCTGAACACGTCATTGGTCAACTCGTCGGCTGCTTCGCGGCTGCTGACGCGCCGGTGGATGTAGTTGAAGACCCGCGGCCGAAGTTCATGGTCTACCGCCGCGAATCGTTGATCGTGCTGCCCTCGGTACACATCTGCCCCCTGCGAATGAGTGACTTCCTCCTACCCCGTATGTTTCCGGTTAGGCACAAAAGGTTACACATGGACCGCTCAAAAGATCCGCATATCGCCGAAAAGTTGGATGCGGTGAGTCAGGAGCGTCCTGGGTCGCCAGAGCTCACTCTTCGGCGGGGAGGGGTCAGAGAGCGCGCGGATGCGCAGCAGCATATACCTCGCGGAGAGTATCCGCAGTAACGAGGGTGTACACCTGGGTGGTGGTCACCGAGGCGTGCCCCAGCAGCTCCTGTACCACCCTCACGTCGGCGCCACCCTCGAGCAGATGGGTCGCGAACGAGTGCCGCAGGGTGTGCGGTGACACCTCCCGGGTCACCCCGGCCTTCTCGGCGGCGGACTTCAGGATGGTCCACGCGCTTTGCCGGCTCAGCCGCCCGCCGCGCAGGTTCAGGAACAGCGCCGGGTTACCCTTGCCGTTGGCGGACAGGGCCGGCCGCGCCCGGACCAGGTAGGAGTCGATGGCCTTCGCCGCATACGATCCCAGCGGCACCATCCGCTCCTTGGACCCTTTGCCGAACAGGCGGACGACGGCGGGCCCGTCCAGCGCCGCATCCGCCGAGACGTCGTCGACGTCGAGCCCTACCGCCTCACTGATGCGTGAGCCGGTGGAGTAGAGGAATTCGAGCAGCGCCCGGTCCCGCTGACCTCCGGGAGTGTCAGTGTTCACCGCCTCCAGAATGCGGGTCACCTCATCCACCGAAATGGCTTTGGGGAGGCGTTTCCCGGCGATCGGCGGGTGAACATCGTGCGCCGGGTCGGCGGTGCAGATGCCTTCCAGCGCCCAGAACCGGTGCAGGCCACGGACGGCGACGACCGTGCGCGCCGCTGACCGCGGGCTCAACGGCGCCAGACCATCCGACCCGGTGGAGAGGGCCTGCGCGAAGGCCGAAATGTCGTGCCGGGTGATCAGCTGCACCTCGGTGACTGACCGGGCGGCGAGGAACCGGTGATACCGCAGCAGATCCCGCCGGTACGCGGCAAGGGTATTGACCGACAATCCACGTTCCACGGCCATGTGCTGCAGGTACTCGCTCATGAGCCGCCCGGGGCCGGTCTCCCGCAGTTCGTCAGCTACGGTCCGCGTTGCAGGAGCCGTCATGGTCAGTTCTTCAGGACCGGTCCGTTGGGCCAGGTGTGGTGCTGGCTGGCGTGCTCGGGCCAGGGTTCGTCGGCGGGTCGCAGTTGCTCGTACCCGGAGTTTCGCGCAACTGACGCAGCGAGGATGGCGGCAACCGCTGAAGGACTGTGGATCCGGCCGGCCAGGACGGCGGCAACGGCGTCGTCAAGGTCGACCCACGCCAGCTCGATCTCGGCTTCCTCGTGAGTGCGTTCGTGCCGTTCATCGGGATGTATGTCCGCGACGCCGCGCGCCAAGTAGATCCGCAACGCCTCACTGGAGGAGCCGGGCGACAGGAACAGGTCGGTCAGGACATTCCACCGCTCGGCCGTGAGATCGGCTTCCTCCGCGAGCTCCCGCGCCGCCGCAGCAACGAAGTCCTCGTCCGGGACATCCAGGAGACCCGCCGGGATCTCCCAGAGCGTCATCCGCACGGGGTGGCGGTACTGGTTGATGAGCAGCACCTGACCGGCGTCGTTCATGGCGAGGATGGCCACCGCACCGGGGTGCTCGATATAGTCGCGGACCAGCGGTTCGCCATCGGCGTCGTCGGTGAGCGAGAAGGTGTCGCTGACGACGTTCCAGATCCTGCCCTCGTACACCACCGTCGAGTCCAGCAGCCGCCGGGGACTCTGCTGGTCACCCAGCGGCCGGTCTGAGGGATCGCCCGTGCTCAGGCCGTGAGACATGTCAGGCCTTGACCCCGCGGCGGAGCAGCGCTGCCTTGACCAGTCCGGCGAACAGCGGGTGCGGCCGGGTGGGCCGTGAGCTCAGCTCGGGGTGCGCCTGGGTGGAGACGTAGTACGGGTGGGTTTCCTTGGGGAGTTCAACGAACTCGACCAGTGTGCCGTCGGGGGATGTTCCGGAGAACACCAGGCCGGCGGCGGCAATCTGGTCGCGGAAGTCGTTGTTGACCTCGTAGCGGTGGCGGTGCCGTTCGCTGACGGTGGTCTTGCCGTAGGTGCGGGCGATGACCGACCCTTCGTCGAGTTTCGCTTCCCAGAGGCCGAGCCGCATGGTGCCGCCCATGTCGCCGTCGCCGTCGACAATGTGCAGCTGCTCGGCCATGGTCGCGATGACCGGGTACTGGGTATCGGGATCAAACTCGCTCGAGGATGCGCCCTCGAGGCCCACCACGTTGCGGGCGTACTCGATAACCATGCACTGCAGGCCGAGGCAGAGTCCCAGTGTGGGGACCAAGTTCTCGCGGGCGTGCTTCAGGGCACCCAGCTTGCCTTCGAGGCCGCGGATACCGAAGCCGCCCGGCACGCAAATGGCGTCGGCCCCGTCGAGCGCCTTGGCCGCTCCCTCGGGGGTATCGCACTCGTCCGAGGGCACCCAGCGGATGATCACCTTGGACTTGTTGGCGAACCCGCCAGCGCGCAGCGCCTCGGTCACCGACAGGTACGCGTCCGGCAGGTCAATGTATTTGCCCACCAAAGCGATTTCGACGGTGTGCTTGGGGTGGTGGACGGCGTCGAGCAGCTTGTTCCACTTGGTCCAGTTGACGTCCTTGAACTTCAGGTCCAGGGACTGCACGATGTACGCGTCGAGGCCCTGGGCATGGAGGGTCTTCGGGATGTCATAGATGCTCGCGGCGTCGGCGGCGTTCACGACGGCGTCGACGTCGACGTCGCACATCCGGCCGATCTTTTCCCGCATGGCGTCGGGGATCTCACGGTCGGACCGGATCACGATCGCGTCCGGCTGGATACCAATGGACCGGAGCATTGCCACCGAGTGCTGGGTCGGTTTGGTCTTCAGTTCCTGGGAGGGGCCGATGTACGGGACCAGGGAAACGTGCAGGAAGAACACGTTGTTGCGGCCGATGTCCTGGCGGACCTGGCGGGCTGCCTCGAGGAACGGCTGCGACTCGATGTCACCGACGGTGCCACCGATCTCGGTGATGATGACGTCGGGTGCCTTCTTGGCGTCAACCGGTTCGGAGGGCAGACGCATCCGACGCTTGATTTCGTCGGTGATGTGCGGGATGACCTGGACGGTGTCACCGAGGTACTCGCCGCGGCGTTCCTTGGCGATGACCGTTGAGTAGATCTGGCCGGTGGTGACGTTCGCCGACCCGTCGAGGCTCTCATCGAGGAAGCGCTCGTAGTGCCCGATATCGAGGTCCGTTTCGGCTCCGTCGTCGGTCACGAAGACCTCGCCGTGCTGGAACGGGTTCATGGTGCCCGGGTCGACGTTCAGATACGGGTCGAGCTTCTGCATCGTGACGGATAAGCCACGCGCACGAAGAAGATGACCGAGGCTGGAAGCGGTGAGTCCCTTCCCGAGGGAGGAGGCTACGCCGCCCGTCACGAAGACGTGCTTGGTAGTCTTTGCGGACTTCTGGAACCGGGAATTTGTTGATTGCACCACGGGGTTTGAGCCTAGCACTTCGACACGGTCCGCGCTGCGTCTGCGAGTAGTTCCTCGGCGTGTGCCTGCGCGGTAGCCGATTCCTCCTGGCCGGCCAGCATGCGGGCCAACTCCCGGACCCGCTCGGCTTCGGGGAGGACTTCGACGTCGCTGGCCGTCACTCCGTCGCCCGCTGCGGTGGCCGAGGAGTTTTTTGTCACACGGATGTGCTGGGAGGCAAAAGCCGCAACCTGCGGCAGGTGGGTGACCACGATGACCTGGACGTGTTCGGCCAGCATGGCCAGCCGCCGCCCGATTTCCACTGCTGCCTTGCCGCCCACACCTGCGTCCACCTCGTCGAACACGAAAGTGGGTACCGGGTCGACGGCGGCCAGCACCACCTCGATGGCGAGCATCACCCGGGAGAGTTCACCGCCCGACGCGCCCTTCCCCAGCGGGCGGGCAGCTGAGCCTGGATGCGGTTGCAGGAGGAAGGCGATCGAGTCGGCGCCGAACAGGGTCCGCTCCCCCGGCGTCACCTCAATGACCAGGCTGGCCGCAGCCATGGCGAGGGCGGAGAGTTCCTCGGTGACCCGCTCCGCCAGGGTGGCGGCGGCGCTGGTGCGGAGGGCGGTGAGCGCCGCCGCCTGCCCGGCCACCGTCTCCTCGAGGGCGGCAATCTCCTCACTGAGCGCATCGATCCTGGTCGAATCGTCGCCCAGCTCCCCGAGCCGCACCTGTCCTGCCTCAGCCCATTCGAGGACCTCGTCGATGCTGGGCGCGTACTTACGCACCAGGACGGCCAGCTCCGCCCGCCTGGATTCGACCTCGGCCAGCCGGCCCGGCCCGTCGCTGTCGAGGGAGGCGCTATAGCCGGACAGCTCAGTGGAAATGTCGGTGAGAATGTAGCCCACTTCGGCGAGACGCCCTGCCAGCGCGGCGAGGGCGGGATCGTGGTCCCCCGCCGACTCCAGCTGACGTTTCGCCGCGTCAACGAGTACGGTGGCGTCCTGATCGTCGGCGAATTCACCCGAGACGAGCGCCTGATGGGCCTTGAACGCCGCGATGCGGAGCTCCTCGACGTGGCCCAGCCGCATGGATTCGGCTTTCAGCGTGTCATCCTCGCCGGGTTGGGGTGCCACTGCGTCAATTTCCTCAAGGGCGGCCTGCAGTGATTCGGCTTCGCGGACCCGTTCCCGGGAATCGGTGCGTAGCCGCTCCAGTTCGGTGGTGGCCTCCTGCAGACGGCGGTAGCTCCCCTGGTAGGAGCCCAGCACCTCGGTGAGGTCGGCTCCGGCGAACTTGTCGAGCGCTTCGCGCTGGGCGGCGGCAGTCTTCAGCCGCAGCTGGTCCGACTGCCCGTGGACAACCACCAGCGCGGAGCCCAGCTCGGCGAGCACCCCGGCCGGAGCGGATCGTCCACCAACGTAGGCCCGGCTCCGCCCATCACTGCTGACCGTGCGTGCGACGATCAGTTCGGCTGAACCTTCCGCCTCGTCAAGCTCCCCGCCGGCTTCCGCTGCCCGCAGTGCCGCGGTGCCCTGCGGCGCAATCCGCAGGACCGCCTCGGCGGACGCCGCCTTCGCGCCCAGCCGCACCGCGCCGGCGTCGGCCCGGGCGCCCAGCAACAGGCCCAGGGCGGTGATCACCATGGTTTTACCGGCACCGGTTTCGCCGGTGACCACGGTAAAGCCGCCGGCCAGGTGGAGGGTGGCGTCGGTGATGACGCCGAGGTCGCGGATGCGGATTTCTTCGATCACTGGCCGGTGCCTCCTGCATGACTCGTGGGGCCACGCCAGCCCTGGGTGGGCAAGGAGAATTTCTTCACCAGGCGCTCGGAGAAGGGGGTCAGCTGGGTGCGGGCCAACCGGACGGGGGTGCTGGCGCGACGCACTTCCACCCTGGCTCCCGGCGGCAGGTCCACCGTGCGTCGCCCGTCGCACCACAGGACGCCTGCCGCATCGGTGCGGGTCAGGATTTCGACGGCGAGGACGGACGTCGGCGCGATCACCAGGGGCTTGGTGAACAGGGCGTGGGCGCTGATCGGTGCCATCAGGAGTGCCTCCACTTCGGGCCAGACCACCGGGCCGCCCGAGGAAAACGCGTAGGCAGTCGATCCGGTGGGGGTGGCCATCACCACGCCGTCGCACCCGAAGGAGCTCAGGGGACGGCCGTCCACCTCCATCACCACCTCGATCATGCGTTCACGGCTCGCCTTTTCCACTGCCGCCTCGTTGAGGGCCCAGGTCTGGGCGACCAGGACATCGCCCTGCCACACCTGGACGTCGATGGTCATGCGCTCCTCGACCGTGTAGTCCCGGTCCACAACCCGTCGGACGGTCTCGGCCAGGTCCGCGCGTTCACTCTCGGCGAGGAACCCCACATGGCCGAGGTTGACGCCCAGCAGCGGGACTTCCGAGCCGCGCACCAGTTCCGCGGCGCGCAGGATGGTTCCGTCACCGCCGAGCACCATGCCCAGTTCCACCTCGCCGAGGTCGACGTCGACGCCGAGCGTCTCGGTGGGAGCCGTCAGCACCCCGTACTCGTCCTGAATGTCTTTGAGCTCCTCGGCCCGCATCACCGGTATCAGCCCTGACTGGTGTACCTGGGTGCAGGCTTCCTGGGCAGCCGCCATCGCATCGTGCCGCCCGGTGTGGGCAAGAACCAGTATCCGTCGTGTCATTGAAGCTCCGTCGTATCCAGTGCGCCGTCTGGCGTGCCGGTCACTTGCCGGGCATCGGTAAAAGCAGGGCTGGAGTCCAGCACCTGCCAGGTCATGGGATCAAGCTCCTCTTCGATCCTAGGCACCATCGGGCCCGTCGGCACGGTTATCCACACGAAGAACTCAACATTTCCGTCCTGGCCCGGCAGCTGGCTGCGGATGACCCCTGCCACGTCCAGCCCGTATCCCAGGGCATGGCGGACCACCAGTCCGACGGCCCGACGTCGTTCAGCGTCGGTTGCCACCACCCCGCTGGAGTTCAGTTTCCCCTTACCCACCTCGAACTGGGGTTTGATGAGCAGGACCATGTCGCCGCCGGGTTTGGTGGCCTGCGCGAGGGGCAGCAACACCAGGGTGAGGGAAATGAAGGACAGGTCGGCGACCGTCAGGTCCACCTGCCCACCGATGTCCTTCGCCTCCAGGTGACGGACGTTCTGGCCTTCGACGACGCCGACCCTCGGGTCCCTGCGCAGCTGGTCGACCAGCTGTCCGTGTCCGACGTCGACGGCGGACACGTGCGACGCGCCAGCCCTCAGCAGCACCTCGGTGAAGCCGCCGGTGGACGCGCCCGCGTCGAGGCACCGTTTGCCGTGGACGTTAATCGCGTCGAAGGCCCGCAGCGCACCGTCGAGCTTCACTCCGGCGCGGCTCACGTAGTCGGGTGCCCCACCGTCGTCGACGGTCAGCTCGTCGGCGTCCGCCACTTTGGCTGCCGCCTTCGCCTGGACGACGCCGGCACGTCGCACCCGGCCGGCGGCGATGAGCTGGGCGGCCTGTGACCGGGAGCGCGCCAGTCCGCGCGCCACCAGTGCCTGGTCAAGACGGGTCATGGTCCGCTGACGGGTCGGCGTTGAGCTCAGCGAGCAATCCGTCGTGGAGCCCGGTGTAGAGCGCGTTGTGTTCGTCAGTCCCCAGACCGTGGAGATCAGCCAGACGTACGGTGAGCCCATCGACGCTGGCGTCGCCGGTGCCGTCCGTGACGGGTGGGAAGACCGGCCCGTCGTCGTCAGTTGCCTGTTCTTCAATGATGTCCCTAAATGACGGTCCGCCCGGGTGGTCGCTCGTCATTGGCGGCCTACCGGGTCGCCGAAGACCTGGCCACCCTCGGACCTCAGGGTGGGAAGTGCGTCCGTCTCCGTGTCAGGGTGGGCGCCCCACCAGGCACTGCACGCCGCACGCCAGGTGTCGAGGTTGTCGGTGCCGCCGCTCAGGTGGACAGTATCGTTGTCGACCCGTGCCGACGACGAACCGCACCGGTACACGCCATCGCTGTGCGTGATGGCCGGGTACGGCTCGTACAGGCCAGCGAGACTGGCCAGGAGGAACGTGGGGCGTTGATCGGCGACTGCTGCCAGCGCGGTCCGTACGGTATCGACACCGGTGAGCACCAGGGCGGTGTCCATGCGGGCACGGTTTCCGCCGAGGATGTCGGTGTCGAGCCTGTCTCCGACCACCAGTGGCCGTGAGACGCCGAGGTGCCTGACGGCTGTGGTGAAAAGCGGCGTTTCGGGCTTGCCGGCGACGGCGGGGGTGCTGCCGGTGGCGGCGCTGACCGCGTTAACGAGCGACCCGTTCCCGGGGGCGATTCCGCGGAGCTGGGGAATGGAAAGATCGGTGTTGGTGGCTACCCACACCGCGCCGCCCGCCACCGCGTAGGCGGCCTCCGCGAGATCCTTCCAGCCCAGGCCGGGGTCGAAGCCCTGGATCACTGCGGCCGGGACGGGGTCGGCCGACGTGACCGGAATCAGTCCCTGGGATGTGACCTGGTCAACCAGGGTCTGGCTTCCGGTCACCAGGACCGTCGAGCCGGCAGGCACCAGCGAGGCCAGCAGTTCTGCCCCGGCGAACGCTGATCCGAAGACCTGGGTGGCCGTTGCCGGAGCGCCCAGCTCACGAAGGTGTGCTGCAACCTGTTCCGCCGACCGGGACGCGTTGTTGGTGACGTATGCCAGGGCAACCTTGATGCCGGCCAGTCGCTCCAGGGACTCGACCGCACCAGGGATGGCGTTGGGTCCCGCGTAGACCACGCCATCCAGGTCTGCCAGCAGCGCGTCGTAGGACGAGATCAGGGAAACCTCAGTCATGGTGCCTTTCGGTGTCCTGCCCGTCGACGGGGTCGCTGGAAGGAGCTGTGTCATCGGAGGGAACTGTCTCGCTGCCGGATGCAGCGTCGTCGCCGGAGGGAACTGTGTCGGTTTCCGCTGACTCGTGCTGCTCGGAGGGGACCGATTCAGCTGGCTCTGTGCGGGTGCGGACAGGAGCGGGTCGGTTCAACGAACGCCAAGTGACCGGCGCACGGGGAGATTCCTCGGTTGGCTCCCTGTCGGGGAGGACCGCCGCTTCCACCGGTTCCTGGGCGGCCGCTGCTTCCGCCGCTTCCTGCCCGGCTGATTTCATCACGATCGCGCGATCGTCATCCGGCCCGGCTCCGTCGTCGTTACCATCGTCGTCGCCGTCGTCATCACTGTCGTTGGCGTTCTCGTCGCCAATCGCTGAGTGACGCTCAGTCACGGTGGTGCTGCCGGGGCTGCTCGTCGGTGACGTGGCCACCCGGCGCCGGGCGGCCGAGGCATCCGGGATGTCCTCATCGTCGCCGGCGAGATCCAGGATGTCGGGCTCCGCGAAGTCGCCCAGGCCCAGCGCACTGTCGGCTATCCCAGCCTGGCGGCGCCATTGCTCAGCCTCGGCTGTGCGCCCGACTGCGGCCAGTGCTTCGGCGTAGGTGCGGAAGAGCCGCGGGCTGTAGCTGAACGCCCGGTTGCGGTCCAGTTGACTGATTTCCAGGGCTGCTACGGCGGCGTCGAGTTGGCCGAGGTCCGAGCGCGCGCCCGAGACCACCATCGCGAGTTCCACCTTGCCTGCTGAACTCAACCCTTCTGCTTCTTCGGACTGCGCGAGGTCCAGTGCCCGATCCGGGCGTCCGAGCCCGCGCTCACAATCGGCCATCACCGGTAGATGATCGTTGGACCCGCTGATCCTGCGGTAGGTGCGGAACTCCCTGAGCGCCTCACCATAGTGCCCCGCAGCGTACGCCGTCAGGCCTACTGCTTCGCGGACGACGGCGAGCCGGCCTCCGCGGCGGCTGGCGGCAAGTGCATGCTGGAAGGCCAGTTCGGGCTCGTCGTCGAGAAGGCGCCCGGCCATCACGAGGTGGCGTGCCACCCATTCGGCGCTTTTTTCCTCGAGGTTACGGATCTGTGCGCGGGTGACCCGGTCCAGCTCTGCACCAGTGACATCTTCGTCGATGTCCGGAGACCGTTCACGGTCGGGTCGGTTGGCGCTGCGGAGATCCCGGGCGTTGAAGGAGCGTTTTCCGCTTTCGGTCCGCTCGGATCCGCCACGGTTTTCGTCACGTGGACCTCCGCCCCGACTTTGGCCGCCAGCGGGTCCACGACCGGCGGAGGAACCGCCCGCAGTCCGTCCACCAGCGGACGACCCACCACGCTGGCCGTCACGCCCAGCCGACGATCCACCGGTGGCAGGTCGTGCACCCCGGTATCCGGCCGACTTATCGTCGCGGGACGCCGAGCTTCGGGGGGAGCCGCCCTGCCTGTCAAAGGAACGGCCGCCCTGGGCGCCTGTTCGATCGGGCCGTCGTTCTCCCCGGTCCGCTCCTTGGTTGCGGTCTTGGTCGGCCATGGCTGCGCGGTTCCTCTCATTACGAGCGGACCAGCACTGCATGCGGTACCCGCTCGGTTTCTCTATGAATCTATAGGGCGGCATCCGTCGCCGCCCTATCCATTGTAGGGCCTGGGCGTGGGCGGTTCGGGTGGTGTGTTGGTGGTGGTGGTTAAGTGCGAAAGGCCCCACCGTGGGTGGGGCCTTTCGTTAATGGTTGTCCGGCGGTGTCCTACTCTCCCACACTCTCTCGGGTGCAGTACCATC
>NZ_JADOUR010000014.1:0-95799 GCF_015751665.1 Arthrobacter sp. CAN_A1
GCAAGCGCGGTCGATCCAGTAAAGAAGTGGGCAGATCCCATGGCCACCGGCGGGCAGTTTTACTGGCCATCAGTGGGCAGTTCCGTGGCCGCCTATGGGCAGTTTTTCATGGCCGCTGACAGGTGAGCCCGATGCCGGATCGCTAAAGGCCAGCACCTTGTCCATTCGTTTCCTCGATGCCGCCGACCCAAGACGTGCTGCGGCTGTTCGAAGCCGCGCAGCATCAGTTCTGTTTCGCCGGAGTGAGTCATCCAGTGCGACGACGGCGCTGGCAAAGGTTGACTCGGTGGCCAGAGCAAGAAGCGTGTAGTCCAAGGAGGTCGCACGCAGGCCATCCAGCCGTACATGTCCGGCGTATAGCCTTCAGTGAAATGACGGCGGATGTCCTTCCGCGATCTGTTGGAACGCCGACCCTCCTGTTGTATGTGCACACGCCGAGGAACCGGTCTATGCCTTGAAGCGCCATCTCAGTCGAAGTTCTCAAGTGATGCCTCAGTTCCAGTAGTCGACTCATACCCCGAGTCTTGCGGTCCTGCACCCGGACAGGAGCCGACGTTGTCGTTATGTTGATATCGCCCCTCCGCCAGGCACCCCACCACTCAGCTCCTGCCGCCGAAAAACACCCGCGCAGCACTATTCGGCATGCGCTGCGGTTATTCGTGGGACGCCTGCTGGATTAGGGGGCGTTTGCCGATATGTGCTGCGCAAACGTCGAGCCACCGCTGGAGACTCACGCAAAAAAAGGCCCCGCTGCGATGCAGCGGGGCCTCTCTTCAGTGACTCGGGAAGAGTTACTTGATGATCTTGGTAACGCGTCCTGAACCTACGGTCCGGCCGCCTTCGCGGATAGCGAAGCCGAGGCCCTCTTCCATAGCGATTGGCTGGATGAGCGCAACGGTCATCTCAGTGTTGTCGCCAGGCATAACCATTTCAGTACCCTCGGGGAGAGTAATGACACCGGTTACGTCAGTTGTACGGAAGTAGAACTGAGGACGGTAGTTGGAGTAGAACGGGTTGTGACGCCCGCCCTCGTCCTTTGCCAGGATGTAGACGTTGGCATCGAAATCGGTGTGCGGGGTGATTGAACCCGGCTTGACGATAACCTGTCCACGCTCAACATCTTCGCGCTTGATTCCGCGGAGCAGGAGACCACAGTTCTCGCCTGCCCATGCTTCGTCGAGCTGCTTGTGGAACATCTCGATACCGGTAACGGTGGTCTTCTGGATCGGACGGATACCGACAATCTCGATTTCCGAGTTGATCTTCAGGGTTCCACGCTCGGCCCGGCCCGTAACAACGGTGCCACGGCCAGTGATGGTGAAGACGTCTTCAACAGGCATCAGGAATGGCTTGTCCTTGTCGCGGATTGGATCCGGGACGCTGTTGTCGACTGCATCCATCAGTTCCTCAACGGACTTGACCCACTCAGGATCGCCTTCGAGTGCCTTCAGGCCGGAAACGCGCACCACTGGTGCCTCGTCGCCGTCGAAGCCCTGCGCGCTGAGCAGCTCGCGGACCTCCATCTCGACGAGGTCAAGAAGCTCCTCGTCGTCGACCATGTCGGACTTGTTCAGCGCGACCAGCAGGTAGGGAACGCCAACCTGGCGGGCGAGCAGAACGTGCTCGCGGGTCTGAGCCATCGGGCCGTCGGTCGCAGCAACCACGAGGATTGCTCCGTCCATCTGTGCAGCACCGGTGATCATGTTCTTGATGTAGTCAGCGTGGCCGGGAGCGTCTACGTGTGCGTAGTGGCGCTTCTCGGTCTGGTACTCAACATGCGAGATGTTGATGGTGATGCCGCGCTGCTTCTCCTCGGGGGCCGAGTCGATGGACGCGAAGTCGCGTGCCTCGTTGAGATTGGGGTACTTGTCGTACAGCACCTTGGAAATGGCAGCCGTCAACGTCGTCTTTCCATGGTCAACGTGACCGATGGTTCCGATGTTAACGTGCGGCTTAGTCCGCTCGAACTTTGCCTTCGCCACGGGTTCCTCCTAGAACGTTTTGAGAAGATTTGCTTCCCAGCCGCGCTGTTCGCGGCTGAAACTGTTGCAAGTCTACTGGGGGCTTTTACTTTGATGAAATTACTGCATACCGCAGGAACCGGATGGCTCCGTTGGCGGGTCTACGTTCGGGCTATTCGCCGCGGGTCTTCTGGATGATCTCGTCGGCTACAGCCTTCGGAACCTCCGAGTAGCTGTCGAACTTCATCGAGTACACGGCACGTCCCTGGGTCTTCGACCGCAGGTCACCGATGTATCCGAACATGCCCGACAGTGGAACCATGGCCTTGATGACCTTGACACCACTTGCGTCCTCCATGGACTGCATCTGGCCACGACGGGAGTTGAGGTCACCGATTACTTCACCCATGTATTCCTCAGGGGTGCGGACTTCAACTTCCATCAACGGTTCGAGCAGGACAGGGTTAGCCATCCGTGCGGCTTCCTTGAACGCCATCCGGCCGGCAATCTTGAACGCCATTTCGGATGAGTCAACGTCGTGGTAGGCGCCGTCAAGCAGCACAGCCTTGATGCCGACAACCGGGTAGCCGGCAAGAACGCCGTCGTTAAGGGCATCCTGGATGCCCGCATCGACGCTGGGGATGTATTCGCGAGGGATACGTCCACCGGTGACTTTGTTGTCGAACGCGTACAGGACGCCATCTTCAACTTCCATCGGCTCGATGGCGATCTGGATCTTCGCGAACTGGCCCGATCCACCCGTCTGCTTCTTGTGGGTGTAATCGTGCTTGGCAACTGCGCGCTTGATCGTTTCGCGGTAAGCAACCTGGGGCTTGCCCACGTTGGCCTCGACTCGGAATTCGCGGCGCATCCGGTCCACCAGGATGTCGAGGTGAAGCTCGCCCATACCAGCAATGATGGTCTGACCGGTGTCTACGTTGAGGGAGACCTGGAAGGTCGGGTCCTCAGCGGAGAGCTTCTGGATAGCCGTTGAAAGCTTCTCCTGGTCGCCCTTGGTCTTGGGTTCGATCGCAACCGAGATCACTGGATCCGGGAAGCTCATCGACTCAAGAACAATCTGGTTGGAACTGTCCGACAGCGTGTCGCCGGTGGTGGTGTCCTTCAGACCGATCGCTGCATAGATGTGACCGGCAAGGGCTTCCTCGACTGGGATTTCCTTGTTGGCGTGCATCTGGAACAGCTTGCCGATGCGCTCCTTCTTGTTCTTCGTGGAGTTGGTCACCTGGGTACCGGCAGAAATCTGACCGGAGTACACGCGGATGAACGTCAACTGTCCGAAGAACGGGTGGGTAGCTACCTTGAACGCCAAAGCCGAGAACGGCTCTTCGGTGCTCGGCTTACGAGTCAGTTCAACTTCCTCGTCCCGAGGATCGTGACCGATCATCGGGGGAACATCGAGCGGGTTCGGCAGGTAGTCAACAACTGCGTCGAGCATAGGCTGCACGCCGCGGTTCTTGAACGCCGAGCCACACAGCACCGGGTAGATCTCCGAGGCAATGGTGAGCTTACGGATTCCAGCCTTGATCTCCGCGGTGGAGGGCTCTTCGCCGGCAAGGTACTTCTCCATGAGCTCGTCGTCAGCTTCAGCAACGGCTTCGAGCAGACGTGCCCGGTAGTCGTTTGCCTTCTCCACGAGGTCAGCAGGGATCTCTTCGATCTCATACTTGGCACCCATGGTGACGTCACCCTTGGAGTCACCGCGCCAGGTCAGTGCGCGCATCTCGACCAGGTCGACGACGCCTTCAAAGTCGTTCTCTGCACCAATTGGCAGCTGGATGACCAGCGGCTTGGCGCCGAGACGGCTGATGATGGTGTCGACGGTGAAGTAGAAGTCAGCGCCCAGCTTGTCCATCTTGTTGACGAAGCAGATGCGGGGAACTTCATACTTGTCGGCCTGGCGCCAGACGGTCTCGGACTGCGGTTCTACGCCTTCCTTGCCATCGAACACCGCTACTGCACCGTCGAGGACGCGCAGTGAGCGCTCAACCTCAACGGTGAAGTCGACGTGGCCGGGGGTGTCGATGATGTTGATCTGGTTGTTGTTCCAGAAGCAAGTCACCGCGGCACTCGTGATGGTGATGCCGCGTTCCTTTTCCTGTTCCATCCAGTCAGTCGTGGAGGCGCCGTCGTGCGTCTCACCGATCTTGTGGTTGACACCCGTGTAGAACAGGATGCGCTCGGTAGTAGTGGTCTTGCCAGCATCGATGTGGGCCATGATGCCGATATTGCGGACCTTGTTAAGGTCGGTAAGCACGTCCTGTGCCACGGTGTCTCCCTAAATCTTGGGTTCGTAGAAGTCGGAGTCTGGTTACCAGCGGTAGTGTGCGAAGGCCTTGTTTGACTCAGCCATCTTGTGCGTGTCCTCGCGGCGCTTCACAGCTGCACCGAGACCGTTGGACGCATCCAGGATCTCGTTCATGAGACGCTCAGTCATGGTTTTCTCGCGGCGCGCCTTCGAGTAGCCAACGAGCCACCGCAGGGCCAGAGCCATAGAGCGGCCTGGCTTGACCTCGACGGGCACCTGATAGGTCGCGCCGCCAACGCGGCGGGAACGAACCTCCAGGGAAGGCTTGACGTTGTCCATAGCCTTCTTTAGCGCTGCGACAGGATCGCCGCCGCTCTTGGCACGGGCACCCTCGAGTGCTCCGTAGACAATGCGTTCTGCTGTGGACTTCTTGCCGTCAACGAGAACCTTGTTGATCAGCTGAGTGACCAGAGGGGAACCGTAGACGGGATCTACAACTAGCGGCCGCTTAGGGGCCGGGCCCTTACGTGGCATTACTTCTTCTCCATCTTCGCGCCGTAGCGGCTACGAGCCTGCTTGCGGTTCTTGACACCCTGGGTATCAAGCGCACCACGGACGATCTTGTAACGGACACCGGGCAGATCCTTCACACGACCGCCGCGCACCAGCACGATGGAGTGTTCCTGAAGGTTGTGACCGACACCTGGGATGTAAGCGGTAACTTCGATGCCGCCGTTGAGGCGCACGCGGGCAACCTTACGGAGCGCCGAGTTCGGCTTCTTGGGGGTAGTCGTGTAAACGCGGGTGCAAACGCCGCGCTTCATGGGGCTGCCCTTCAATGCGGGCGCCTTGGTCTTGACGACCTTAGGTGTCCGGCCCTTGCGGACCAGCTGGTTGATAGTAGGCACTTCTGCGTTCTCCGTAATGTCTAGAGATATTGACTGTCGTTTGCGCCGAACCCACATCTGTAAGCCGTCGCGACTTGACCGTAGGCGTGCGAAAATGTGGCATTCGTTGTACAAGTTCCCTACAACGCGGAGATACGCCCGCTAGGGCGCCGATCCTCTGCCACACAAACAATTACCTACTACCTTACCAGAGATCAGGTGGTGGCCACGACGCGCTCTGGAACCCCGGGCGTCTCGTGGCCCTCCCCCGGTTAACGCAGCGGGCCCCGCCCACCCGAGGGTGCGCGGGGCCTGCTTGGTCAGTGCCTCATAGCGAGTGTTTCGCTTAGCGGAACTCGGAACCCATGTCGTAGTCGTCCAGTGGGATGGCGTGGAACTCTGGTGCCATCGAACCCTCGACACCTGCGTAGTCGAAGTCGCTGAAGGCGCTAGGGCCGGTGAACAGGTTGGCCTTCGCTTCCTCAGTCGGTTCAACGGTGATCTTCGTGTAACGATCCAGACCGGTGCCAGCCGGGATCAGCTTACCGATGATCACGTTTTCCTTCAGACCCAGCAGAGGATCGCTCTTGCCTTCCATGGCGGCCTGCGTGAGAACACGCGTGGTCTCCTGGAACGACGCGGCCGACAGCCACGATTCGGTGGCGAGCGACGCCTTGGTGATACCCATGAGCTCAGGACGGCCTGACGCGGGCTTCTTGCCCTCGGACACCACGCGACGGTTCTCGTCCTCGAAGCGACGGCGTTCGGCCAGCTCTCCGGGGAGAAGGGTCGACTCGCCTGACTCGATCACCGTGACGCGGCGAAGCATCTGGCGAACGATCACCTCGACGTGCTTGTCGTGGATACCCACACCCTGGCTGCGGTACACGGTCTGTACCTCGTCGACCAGGAATTCCTGGGCCTTACGGGGGCCGAGGATCCGGAGGATCTGCTTCGGATCGACGGCACCGAATACCAGCTGCTGTCCCACCTCAACATGCTCACCGTCGGTGACCAGCAGGCGTGCACGCCGCAGGACCGGGTAGGCAATTTCTTCGGAGCCGTCGTCGGGCGTGACAACCAGCCGAAGCTGCTTCTCGCCGTCCTCGATGTTGACCCGTCCCGCAACCTCGGAGATCGGAGCGACACCCTTGGGGGTACGCGCTTCGAAGAGCTCCTGGATACGGGGCAGACCCTGGGTGATATCTTCCGCCGAGGCGATACCACCGGTGTGGAAGGTACGCATGGTCAGCTGCGTGCCTGGCTCACCGATCGACTGTGCGGCGATGATGCCGACTGCCTCACCGATGTCAACGGTCTTGCCGGTAGCCAGCGAACGGCCGTAGCAGAGGGCACAGGTGCCGACGCTCGACTCGCAAGTGAGCACGGAGCGCACCTTGATGTCGGTCACACCGGCAGCGAACAGCTCGCCGATGAGAACGTCGCCGACGTCGGAGCCTGCCGGAGCAAGCACCTTGCCCTTGGAGTCCAGTACCTCGGAGGCCAGGGTCCGCGCATAGGCGGAGTTCTCGACCTCTTCGTGCAGGACCAGCTCGCCGTCACTGTTCGGCACCGCAATGGTGACGTTCAGCCCACGCTCGGTACCGCAGTCGTCTTCGCGAACGATGACGTCCTGCGACACGTCCACCAGACGACGGGTCAGGTAACCCGAGTTGGCGGTACGCAGTGCGGTATCGGCAAGACCCTTACGGGCACCGTGGGTTGCGATGAAGTACTCCAGCACCGACAGGCCCTCGCGGTACGAGGACTTGATCGGACGGGGGATGATCTCACCCTTGGGGTTCGCCACCAGACCACGGATACCCGCGATCTGACGAACCTGCAGCCAGTTGCCTCGAGCACCGGAGGACACCATACGGTTGATGGTGTTGTCCTTCGGCATGGCGCCGCGCATGGACTCGGCTACCTCATTGGTGGCCTTGTTCCAGATGTCGATCAGTTCCTGGCGGCGTTCCTCATCAGCGATCAGGCCCTTGTCGAACTGGGACTGAACCTTGGCGGCCTGCTTTTCGTAGACCTCCATGATGCCGGCCTTATTGATCGGCGCGGAGATGTCGGAGATTGCCACGGTGACACCGGAACGGGTTGCCCAGTAGAAACCGGCGTCCTTCAGGTTGTCCAGCGTTGCCGCGGTGACCACCTTCGGGTACCGCTCGGCGAGATCGTTGACGATGGTGGACAACTGTCCCTTGTCGGCAACCTTCTCTACCCAGGGGTAGTCAGCGGGCAGGGTGTCGTTGAACAGCACCTGTCCGAGTGAGGTTTCGATCAGCGCAGGGGTTCCTTCGACCCAGCCTTCCGGTGCAGCCACGTCCGCGCTGGGCACGAAGTGTGGGATACGGATCCGGACTACGGAGTTGAGGTGCAGTACACCCATGTCGAAGGCCATGATGGCTTCGGCGGGAGTGGTGAACACGCGACCTTCGCCGGCTGAACCTTCACGCTTGGTGGTGAGGTGGTGCAGGCCGATGATCATATCCTGCGAGGGCAGGGTCACCGGGCGACCGTCCGAAGGCTTCAGGATGTTGTTCGAGGAGAGCATCAGGATGCGCGCCTCGGCCTGGGCCTCTGGGCTCAGCGGCAGGTGAACTGCCATCTGGTCGCCGTCGAAGTCAGCGTTG
This sequence comes from Arthrobacter sp. CAN_A1, assembly GCF_015751665.1. Taxonomy (NCBI): domain Bacteria; kingdom Bacillati; phylum Actinomycetota; class Actinomycetes; order Micrococcales; family Micrococcaceae; genus Arthrobacter; species Arthrobacter sp. CAN_A1. The sequence continues at coordinate 7,757 of NZ_JADOUR010000014.1, forward strand.
AACGCGCCACAAACGAGTGGGTGCAGCTGAAGGGCCTTACCTTCAACCAGCTGCGGTTCGAACGCCTGGATACCCAACCGGTGCAGGGTAGGCGCGCGGTTCAGGAGCACTGGGTGCTCGGTAATGATCTCTTCGAGAACATCCCAAACCTGTGGGCGGTACCGCTCGACCATCCGCTTGGCGCTCTTGATGTTCTGCGCGTGGTTGAGGTCAACCAGGCGCTTCATCACGAACGGCTTGAAGAGTTCCAGCGCCATCTGCTTGGGCAGACCACACTGGTGCAGCTTCAGCTGAGGGCCGACGACGATCACCGAACGTCCCGAGTAGTCGACACGCTTACCCAGAAGGTTCTGGCGGAAACGACCCTGCTTGCCCTTGAGCATGTCAGAGAGCGACTTCAATGGACGGTTGCCCGGTCCGGTGACCGGACGGCCACGACGACCATTGTCGAAGAGGGAGTCAACAGCTTCCTGGAGCATCCGCTTTTCGTTGTTCACGATGATCTCGGGTGCACCGAGATCGAGCAGGCGCTTCAGGCGGTTGTTGCGGTTGATCACACGACGGTACAGGTCGTTGAGGTCGGAGGTTGCGAAACGGCCACCGTCCAGCTGGACCATGGGGCGCAGTTCCGGCGGGATCACGGGAACGGCGTCGAGCACCATGCCCAGCGGGCTGTTGGTCGTGGTGAGGAACGCGTTGACAACCTTTAGGCGCTTCAGGGCACGCGTTTTGCGCTGACCCTTACCGTTCTGGATGATGTCGCGAAGCAGCTCGGCCTCGGCTGGCATGTCGAAGTTCTCAAGGCGCTTCTTGATCGCTTCGGCACCCATGGAGCCCTCGAAGTACAGTCCGTAACGGTCGCGCAGCTCGCGGTACAGGCCCTCGTCGCCTTCAAGGTCAGCGACCTTGAGGCTCTTGAACCGGTCCCAGACCTGCTCGAAGCGCTCGATCTCGATGTCAGCGCGCTTACGCACGTTGGCCATCTGGCGGTCGGCGGAGTCGCGTGCCTTCTTCTTCTCGGCTGCCTTCGCGCCTTCGCCCTCAAGCCGGGCAACCTCATCCTCAAGGTCCTTGGCGATCGTGGCGATGTCGGAGTCACGCTGGTCGATCATCTGCTTCTTCTCCAGATCGTGCTCAGCCTGGAGGTTCGGCAGTTCGGCGTGACGGTTTTCCTCGTCGACGGCGGTGATCATGTAGGCGGCGAAGTAGATGACCTTTTCGAGGTCCTTCGGTGCCAGGTCGAGCAGGTAACCCAAGCGCGAGGGGACGCCCTTGAAGTACCAGATGTGGGTGACGGGAGCTGCAAGCTCGATGTGGCCCATGCGCTCACGGCGTACCTTCGCACGGGTGACTTCAACGCCACACCGCTCGCAGATGATGCCCTTGAAGCGGACGCGCTTGTACTTACCGCAGTAGCATTCCCAGTCGCGGGAAGGTCCGAAGATCTTCTCGCAGAAAAGGCCGTCCTTCTCAGGCTTGAGGGTACGGTAATTGATGGTTTCCGGCTTCTTGACCTCGCCAAAAGACCAACCACGGATTTCGTCCGCAGTGGCAAGGCCGATTCGCATGAGGCCGAAGGAGGATTCGCTGGACATATGGTCCCTGTTCTCTCTTTGTTCTCTAAATTCTTGAAGTCTTCATAAGGGGCGGGGAGGAGGCGTTCACGGTGTCACTGGTCTTCGCAGACCTGGTGACCACCGGCGCCAACCGGACCGGTGTTCGAGGGAGCGGCCTTTAATATTTCTAGGCCGTCCGCGGCCGACGAAATTTCGTTGGCCGCTTTTCGAACACCGGTTCGGGTGAACTAAACCTCTTCGACAGAACTTGGCTCGGCCCGTGACAGGTCGATACCCAGTTCCTCCGCGGCCCGGAAGACTTCTTCATCCGAGTCACGCATCTCTATCGTGGTTCCGTCCGTGGAGAGTACTTCCACGTTCAGGCACAACGACTGCATTTCCTTGATCAGCACCTTGAAGGATTCGGGGACACCCGGTTCTGGGATGTTCTCGCCCTTCACGATCGCCTCGTAGACCTTGACGCGGCCATGGATATCATCCGACTTGATGGTCAGAAGTTCCTGCAGCGTGTAGGCGGCGCCGTAGGCCTCAAGGGCCCAGACTTCCATCTCACCGAAGCGCTGTCCGCCGAACTGTGCCTTACCACCCAGCGGCTGCTGGGTGATCATGGAGTACGGTCCGGTGGAGCGGGCGTGGATCTTGTCGTCCACCAGGTGGTGGAGCTTCAGGATGTACATGTAGCCGACCGAAATGGGGTCCGGGAACGGCTCGCCGGAGCGACCGTCAAAGAGCAACGCCTTGCCGGATTCGCCGATAAGGCGCTTTCCGTCACGGGTTTCCTTGGTGGACTTCATCAGACCGACAATTTCGTCCTCGGTTGCGCCGTCGAAGACGGGGGTTGCAACGGTGGTCGAACCGCTTTCGCGGGGCAGGTTCGGGAGGTTCTTCAACCATTCCGGCTCGCCGTCGATCTTCCAGCCCTGCTTGGCCACCCAACCGAGGTGGATTTCCAGGACCTGGCCGACGTTCATTCGGCCTGGTACGCCCAGCGGGTTGAGCACGATGTCAACAGGGGTTCCGTCCTCCATGAACGGCATGTCCTCGATCGGAAGGATCTTGGAGATAACACCCTTGTTGCCGTGGCGCCCGGCCAGCTTGTCGCCGTCGGTGATCTTACGCTTCTGCGCAACGTAGACGCGGACCAGCTGGTTGACACCAGGGGGCAGCTCGTCGTCGTTGTCGCGATCGAAGATCCGCACCCCAATGACCGTTCCGGACTCGCCGTGGGGAACCTTCAGTGAGGTGTCGCGAACCTCGCGGCTCTTCTCACCGAAGATGGCGCGCAGCAGGCGTTCCTCAGGGGTCAGTTCAGTCTCACCCTTGGGGGTGACACGACCCACGAGGATATCGCCGGCTTCAACCTCAGCACCGATGTGGATGATGCCGCGCTCGTCCAGGGCCCCCAGAACCTCTTCGGAGACGTTCGGGATGTCGCGGGTGATTTCCTCGGCACCAAGCTTGGTGTCGCGGGCGTCAACCTCGTGCTCCTCGATGTGAATCGAGGTCAGGACGTCGTCGGAGACGATGCGCTGGGAGAGGATGATCGCATCCTCGAAGTTGTGGCCCTCCCAGGACATGAACGCAACAAGCATGTTCTTGCCCAGTGCGAGCTCACCCTGATCAGTTGACGGACCGTCAGCAATCATCGTGTTGTACTCAACCCGGTCACCCTCGGAAACCAGCACGCGCTGGTTGTAGGCGTTGCCCTGGTTGGAGCGGGCGAACTTCATGATCGGGTAGTTCGTCTCGGTGCCGTCGTCGTTGAGGATGCTCACCAGATCGGCTGAGACCTCCTTGACAACGCCAGCCTTGACGGCGGTGACAGCGTCACCGGCGTCAACTGCTGCGTTCTTCTCCATGCCGGTGCCCACGAGGGGACGCTCGGAACGGAGCAGGGGAACAGCCTGACGCTGCATGTTCGCACCCATGAGGGCACGGTTCGCATCATCGTGTTCGAGGAACGGGATCATGGCCGTGGCCACCGACACCATCTGGCGCGGGGAAACGTCCATGTACTCGACCTCGATGGCCTCGACCAGCACGGGCTCGCCCGAACCGCCTCGGGTACGCACCAGAACCGTTGGTTCGATGAAGTTACCCTTGCCGTCGAGTGGGGCGTTCGCCTGTGCGATCAGGCGCTCCACCTCGTCGTCGGCGGTGAGGTAGTCGATCTGCTCCGTAACGATTCCGCCGACAACCTTGCGGTACGGGGTTTCGATGAAGCCGAACGTGTTGATGCGTCCGTAGGAGGCCAGCGAACCGATCAGGCCAATGTTCGGGCCTTCAGGGGTTTCGATCGGGCACATACGACCGTAGTGGGACGGGTGAACGTCTCGAACTTCCATGCCTGCACGGTCACGGGACAAACCGCCCGGGCCCAGCGCTGACAGGCGACGCTTGTGCGTCAGACCGGCCAGAGGGTTGTTCTGATCCATGAACTGCGACAGCTGGGAGGTTCCGAAGAACTCCTTGATTGCCGCAACTACTGGACGGATGTTGATCAGGGTCTGAGGCGTGATGGCCTCAACGTCCTGGGTGGTCATCCGTTCGCGGACAACGCGCTCCATGCGGGAAAGGCCAGTGCGGACCTGGTTCTCGATGAGCTCGCCGACCGCGCGGATGCGGCGGTTGCCGAAATGGTCAATGTCGTCGACCTCGACGCGCAGTTCGACGTCGCCGCCGTCGCGCTTACCGGTGAGAGTCTTCTCGTTGGCGTGCAGGGCCACCAGGAACTTGATCATTGCGACGATGTCGTCAATGTTCAGGACCGAAGCGTCCTTGTCGTCAAGGTTCTTGTCGATACCGAGCTTGCGGTTGATCTTGTAACGGCCGACCTTGGCCAGATCGTAGCGCTTGGGGTTGAAGTACAGGTTGTCGAGCAGCGTCTTGGCTGCCTCAACCGTGGGTGGCTCTCCCGGGCGAAGCTTCCGGTAGATGTCCAGCAACGCGTCTTCCTGCGTTTCGGTGGTGTCCTTCTCCATGGTGGCGCGGATGGAGTCGTAGTCGCCGAAAGTTTCGAGGATCTGGCCCTCGGTCCAGCCCAGTGCCTTCAGGAGCACAGTGACTGACTGCTTGCGCTTCCGGTCGAGGCGGACGCCGACCTGATCGCGCTTGTCGATTTCGAGTTCGAACCAGGCGCCGCGTGACGGGATGATCTTCGCGCTGAAGATGTCCTTGTCACTGGTCTTGTCGGCGGTGCGCTCGAAGTAGGCGCCCGGCGAACGGACCAGCTGTGAAACGACGACACGCTCGGTGCCGTTGATGACAAACGTGCCCTTCTCCGTCATCAGCGGGAAGTCGCCCATGAACACTGTCTGCTGCTTGATTTCGCCAGTGTTGTTGTTCATGAACTCGGCCTTGACATACAGCGGAGCCGCGTACGTTGCGTCGCGGTCCTTGCACTCAGCCATGGTGTACTTCGGATCAGCGAACTCCGGCTCCGAGAAGCTCAGGGACATGGTGCCCTGGAAGTCCTCGATGGGGGAGATCTCTTCAAAGATGTCAGCAAGGCCGGATGTGGAGGCCACACCCTGCAGCTTCAGCTCCAGGGCTTCCTGCACGCGCGCCTTCCAGCGCTCGTTTCCTACCAACCAGTCGAAACTGTCGGTTTGGAGCGCAAGGAGGTTAGGAACGTCCAGCGGTTCGTGAATCTTTGCGAATGAAAGCCGGGGGGCGACGCTATCGGCGTCGACCTGGCTGGTAGCGGTTGCATTATTAGAGGTGCTCGAGGCGACCAAGAGGGATCCTTCCACAGACCTTCAGGCTTGTTCAGCTATATCCGCCCTCTTTGCACTGCCACCGCGTATCAACGCGGGGATTGTGTGTGCGAACCAAATGCCTGCCGTCAAGGACCGGAGAAGATAATCTGCCGTTAAATGACTGATGCAAGACAAAGCCCACCGCTATATGAAGGCTGAGGTTAAGAGGAAAGACGCAAATATCTACTCTACGCGAGTGCGCCCGCCGTGTCCAGCCGGTGTGTGGTATACGTTATCCGCCGGGTCAGCCCCGCTGGGTCATCCAGATCAAAAGCATAGTCACCAGGAAGCCGGTGAGGAAGTTCAACCTGATAAAGCGCTTCCAGCCCCGGTTGGCTTCCTCGCAGTTCTCGTCGCTGAGGTTGATGAACCGCGCAATGTTCAGCACGTACGGCAGCGCCAGCAGTCCCCCGAGGGTGGCCGGCCACGGCGCGAGGAGCATCAGGAGCCCGCTGACGAGATAGACGACGACGGCGAACCGGACCACCGCGCGGGCGCCCAGCACTGTGGCAATCGAGGCGATGCCGCCGTCGCGGTCGGCCTGGATATCCTGGACGGCGCCGAAGGCCTGGCTGGCAATCCCCCAGAGGAAGAATGCTCCCAGCACCGCCCAGAGTGCGACATCGAAGGAGGCATCGGCGAGGACCAGGGCGAACACTGCCGGGCTGACGAAGTGGGTGCTCGACGTGACCGAGTCGAGGAACGGCCGTTCCTTGAATCTCAGCCCCGGCGCGCTGTAGGCAATCACCGCGAACACACTGATGGCAAGCACCAGTGCCGATAGTGGGTGTCCGAGCAGGAGCAACGCGACCAGGAAGGGCACGTTGGTGAGCACCGCCGCCCACAGGGTGATGCGGTGGAACCGGCGGTCGAGGACCGCCCCCTCGATGCCCCCCTTGCGGGGGTTGCGGAGGTCCGACTCGTAATCGAAGACGTCGTTGATGCCGTACATGGCGAGGTTGTAGGGAATCAGGAAGTAGAGCGTCCCGATCACCAGGGCGACGTCGATGGTTCCCACGGTGAGGAAGTAGGCTGCCGCGAAGGGGAACGCGGTGTTCACCCAGGACACAGGCCGGGAGGACACCAGCAGCATTCTGAGCACCCCGGGGTTGCCGGTTCCGGCGGGCGCGCTCACGGGTGGCTCCGTTCGGCTGGGGGAACGGCGGTTGAAGCAGACGCTGTCGGTGGCGTGAACAGGGTCCACAGTGCTGGCAACAGCACCACCGCCGCCAAGGGGTAGGCAAAGTCCTCCAGGGGCGCTGCTCCCACAAACACGCCGGAAATCCAGTCCGGGTTGTAGCCGAAGAAGCCCAGGTGGATCATCAGGTTGTCGAAGACAACGGTGAGGGCGAGCATGATGACCGCAGCTAACCCCACCGCGCGCCAGCACAGGGTGGCTGCGGATCCGGTCCTTGACGGTCCGGTCCGACGGCGCGAGGTCACCGCCGCGGCGATGGTGATGATCGCGACGGGAATCAAGAACAACGCATTGAGGGTCCAGTACGTCACTGGGCCACCTGGGTTCGCGACTCAATAGTCCGTTTCAGGAGCAGGTACACGTTCATCGCCATCCAGCAAAGGAAGGCCAGGAAGAACAACTCTTCCAGGGGGAGTTCGGGTGCCAGCATCACGCCGATCATGAACTCAGAGTCTCCCTTGTAAAAGATGTCCAGCCCAATTCCGCCTAGGTCCCAGGCCAGGAAGAACGCCACACCCAACGCGAGGACCAGGCCCGCACGTCGCGGCGCTGACCAGAAGAACAACCCGTACCGGTAATCCATCAGAGCTGCGCAGGCCAGTCCGCCGAGCAGGGCGGCCAGGTACAGGGCACTGATCATCGCCGGACCTTGCCGTCGTCGACCCGTGGGGCAGCCGCTGGACTGACCAGGGGCTCGGCCAGGGGCCCAGTGCTGGTATCGGAACGCAGGCGTTTGATGAGCAGTTCGGCGCTGATCAAACACATCGGGATGCCGATACCGGGGAGGGTGGAACTGCCCGCATAGTAGAGGCCCTCCACCTTGCGGCTCATGTTGCGTCCTCTGAAGAAAGCGCTCTGTTTGAGGACATGGGCAGGTCCCAGGGAGGTGCCTTTCCAGGCGTTGAAATCCCCGACGAAGTCCTGGGGACCGTAGGTACGGCGCACCACAATCCGTTCGGCCAGGTCGGGGATCTTGGCCCATGCTCCGATCTGCTCGATCACCGTGTCGGCCAGGCGTTCAATGCGAGGGTCTCCCTCGCCGTCAATACCACCACCGCCCAGCCCCGGATCCGCCGGCAGCGGAACCAGGACGAAAACATTCTCATGACCTTCCGGTGCTGCCCCTGGATCGGTGGCGCTGGAACGGCAGACGTACAGCGATGCAGGCGTCGGCACCGAGGTGGTGGTGCCGAAAATCCGGGAGAAGTTGTCTTTCCAGTCCTCGGTGAACAGCAGCGTGTGGTGTTCCAGCTCGGGCAGCTCACCGCGGACACCCAGGTACAACAGCAGCGCGCTGGGCCCTGCCGTCCGCTGCTCCCAGTAGCTTTCCGGGTAGGTTTGCTCGGAACGCTGTAACAGCTGCGTTTCGGTGTGGTGCAGGTCGTTGGCAGCGACGATGGTGTCGGCGGCAGTGGTGTGGATGGTTCCGTCGGCCGCAACCCAGCGCACTCCGGTCGCCCGCCCCCGACGACGACGGCCGGTGGCCGGCAGCGTCAGGATTTCTTCCACCCGCGCACCGGTGATGATGTCAACATTCCTGGCCCGTGCGAGGGCCGCGACGGCATGGGTCAGTCGGGTAAAACCGCCCATGGGGTAGAGGACGCCGTCGTCGAGGTCCAGGTGGCTCATCAGGTGGTACATGCTGGGCGCCTCGAACGGCGAGGTGCCCAGGAACACTGCCGGGTAGCCGAGAATCTGGCGGAGCCGGTTGTCCTTGACCGTTTTCGCGGCGAGTGCGGACAGCGGCTGCAGCAGGAGCCGGATCAGCTTCGGGGAACGCAACAGCACGTCCGGGCGCAGCAGGGGGCCGAAGGACTGGAAGGTCGAGTAGAGGAACCGGCGGGTGGCCATGGTGTAGGTGTCACCGGCCGAGTCGAGGTACTTTTCCAGGGCCGCCCCCGCACCGGGTTCGACGTCGTCGAACAGCTTGACGACGTCGGCGCGGTCCGCCGGAACGTTCAGGGGTTCGGGGTGGCCCTCGTAGTAGACACGGTAGCCGGGGTCGAGTTTGATCAGGTCCAGCTGTTCGGCAGCGCTGGTGCCGAGCAGCCTGAAGAAGTGGTCGATGACCTCGGGCATTAGGTACCAGGAGGGACCGGTGTCGAATCTGAACCCGTCGCGTTCCCAAAGCCCGGCGCGGCCTCCCGTGGCGTCCTGCTGTTCCAGCACGGTGACGCTGTGCCCTTCCTCTGCGAGCAGCGCGGCTGAGGCGAGGCCGGCAATCCCGCCGCCGATGATGACGACGTTCCGGCGCGGGCCGTTCAGGGGTGCGTGGGAGTTCATGGCAGCCTTCCGGTGGTCATTGGGGTGTTTCATCTGGCTGCGGTAGGCGGCCTGCCAACGCTCGGGCCGCGATCCGAAGTTTGACCGGGTTCGGTACCCGAATCCTGGTGGTGAGTAGGTCGGGTGCCGGGGTGCTGCGGAGCCTGGCGGCGAGCTCGGCGAACAGGCCCTGGGCGAGGGCGACGGCCTTGCGGCTGGAGGGCGGGAGATCACGGAGGGCAACGGCTGAGACGGCGAGGTCTTCGGCGATGTCGTCGAGCAGCCGGTGCTTGTCTGCCTCGTCGAAGTTCCCGGGGCTCACGCCCGGGAAGTAGCTGCGCCCCAGGGATTCGAAGTCCTCGGCGAGATCCCTGAGGAAGTTGATCTTCTGGAACGCGGCGCCGAGGCGGCGCGCGCCGTCGACCAGTGCAGCCTCCTCATCCCGGGCGAGAGGTGGCTGCCGGTAGAGGAAACACTTCAGGCACATCAGGCCCACTACTTCGGCTGACCCGTACACGTACTCGTCGAAGGACTCCTGCGTGTGCTCGGTCCGGTCGAGGTCCGCCCGCATCGACGCGAAGAACGGGCGGGTCAGCTCCGCGGTGATGCCCGTTTCCCGGGCTGTGACCGCGAAAGAATGGACCACCGGGTTGGCGCTGTAGCCCACGTCGAGGGCCCGCCCCGTTTCGCTTTCGAGATCGTCCAGCACTGCGCGGACCTGGTCTGCAGTGAGCTCGGCGGCCGCAGCGGCCCCATCCACTACTTCGTCGGCGACCCTGACCAGAGCATAGACCGATTCCACGTGCTGCCGGACGTCGGCACCCAGCATGCGCGAAGCCAGCCCGAACGAGGTGGAGTAGGACCTGATCACGATTGCCGAGGCACGGTGGGTCACACCGGTGTAGAAGGCAAGGGCATCCCGTGGCTGCATGGGAGGTTACCGGACCCGATCGAGGACAGCCGCGGCAACCGGCGTCAGCCCGGTCTTCAGGCGGACAGGGATGTGGGTACTGTCCAGGTGGCGCAGCGCCCGCTGGGCGTAATCGGTGGCCAGGGACACCGCGTATTCGAGCGCGCCACTGGTCTTCAGTACCCGCCGAATTTCCTCGACCCCGTCGGCTGACAGCTCGGCCGACCCGATAAGTCCCGAAATCTGCTCCCATTCGGCGCGTTGGGCAACGTAGGTGATCAGCGCGGTCCGCTTGCCTTCGCGGAGGTCTCCCCAGTTGGTCTTCCCGGTGGTTTCCTCGTCCCCAAACACGCCGAGAATATCATCGGCAATCTGGTAGGCGATCCCGACGTCGCGCCCGAAGTCACCGAGCGTCTCCACGATGGCATGGTCGGCTCCGGCGAGGATCGCTCCCGCTTTGAGGGGACTTTCAAACGAATAGACAGCGGTTTTCAGCCGTGCCATCTGGAGTGGGTCCTCGGCCCCCGCCGTGCCGGAAATGGACGCATCGACGTCGAGAAGCTCCCCGGCGGCCGAGGCGAACACGGCGTCGTCGAGCAACTCCCCCAGCCGCTCACGCGTTGCGGGGTCGGTTCGGACGCCGTCCAGCAGACGGTGTGCGCTGGACAGGGCAAGATCACCGGCGATCAGGCCCATGGACAGCCCGCGGTGCGTGGCATCGTCGACGCCAAGTCCGGCGGCCTCCGCCTGGTTCCGGTAGGTGCCCGCCACATTGGGGATCCCCCGCCGCACAAAGTCCCTATCAATGACGTCGTCGTGCACAATCAGGGCCGTGTGCAGCATTTCAAAGGAGGCTGCAACCAGCGCAGCGGTGGCGCGATCGGGTCCGGACAGGCAGTCATAGGCCGTCATGACCATGCGTGGCCGAAACCGCTTGCCGCCGGCAGCGCAGGTCTCAAGGGTTTCCCAGAGCTGGAGGTAGGTGGGGCCCAGGGTCGCGGCGCGTGCCTTCGACCGGGCAAAACTGCTCGCGAGGACACTCTCCACCTGCTCCAAGCCGCGGGAGTCGACCAGCAGGGTTTCCATGTCCATAGGTAAAGTAAACACTGACCCCACATTCTTTAGCTAAACGACTGGGTCGGAGAGTGGTCCAACGGTGTTTGTAGCAGAAGACAGTTCCGCGTCCCGAGGGGAACTGGTGGTCCTGGTGGATGAGAGCGGCGACCCCATCGGCACTGAGGCAAAGTCGCAGGTACATCACACGTCGACACCCCTGCACCTCGCCTTTTCCACCCATGTGTACAACGACGACGGCTCGATCCTGGTCACCCGGCGTGCACTTTCCAAACGCACCTGGCCCGGGGTGTGGACCAACTCGTTTTGTGGGCATCCCGGCCCGGGCGAGAGCACTGTCGACGCGATCAACCGCCGCGCTGACTACGAGCTCGGCATCACGGTGCGCGACCTGACGGTGGCGCTCCCCGACTTCCGGTACCGGGCTGTTGACTTTTCGGGGATCGTGGAGAACGAGATCTGCCCGGTGTACACGGCCCGCATCGTCGGTGGCCTGTCCCCCCGCCAGTCCGAGGTCAGCCAGTGGGAATGGGTTGACCCGGTGCAGTTGGTCCAGGCGGTGCAGCTGACCCCCTGGGCTTTCAGCCCGTGGCTGACCCTGCAACTTCCCCTGCTGTATCCGGCTGGCTAGGGGAACTGCCTATCGCCCTCCGACGAGCTAGGGACGCGGCTGACCACCCCCGGGTGAGCAGAAAAGTGGCCCACCCGCGCGTGAGTGGTTGGCCCACCACTCACCTGCGGCGTAGCTCCTTTTGTGCACGCCGGCCAGCTATGTGGTGCTCGTGAGCCCGCTATCCCCGGCGTAGCTCGCGGAAGCGCCACTGCCACCGTCGCCACGGAGGCTCCACCCGCCAGTGCAGCACGATGGTGTGCAGGGCTCGGGTAACCCGTCGCCGGAGGTCCGCTCCCCCGGCCAACGCACGGGGAGAGATCCCCACGGACAGGGAAAAGTCGCACCCCACCCGCTGGCCCGGTCTCAACGCGAAGGAAAGGTCGACGTCGTCGTGCACCTCCGGGTCCGTGGAATGCACCCGCAGACGGGCGTCCTCCCATACCGATGCCCGCACAGCCATGTTGGACCCAAACAGTGGCCAGTGAGCCATCGCTGATCCCATCAGAGCAAAGTAGGCGCGCATGTAGAGCAGGTCCGCGACCGCAGCGCGGATCTGCGACACCCCGTAGAAGCAGCCCGGTCCGGTGAGCGCCGCGAGGTCGGGGTTGAGGTCGAACCGTGCCGCAATGCGTTCGAGCCAGTCCGGTGGCGGCACCGAGTCAGCATCACACCGCGCAATGATCGTTCCTCGGGCGGCGTCGTAGCCCGCTGCCGCGGCCGCCCCAATGCCGACCATGGGTTCGGTCACCACCCGGGCGCCATGGGCTTCGGCGATGGCAACGGTGGCGTCGGTTGAACCGTTGTCAACAACGATCACCTCAAGAGGTCGCCGGGTCTGCCCGGCGAGGGCCTGCAGGCAGAGAGCAAGGAGATCTCCGTCGTTCCGACACGGAATCACCACTGAAAGTGTTGGGGGCATGGCATTGATACTAGGGTGTTTTACATGATTGACGATCTACTTCGCCCACCGGAAACACCGTGGGCGGTGGCGGCTGACGGAGTCCGGGGGGCCGCTCTGCTCAGCGTCATTGCGGTGTTGCTCTGGTGGGGTCCGGTCGAGTTTGCCGTGCTTTTTCTGGTGCTGGGCGGGGTACTCCTCTCACGGATGATCCCCGTTGATTCCCGGATCGACACAGCCTACGGGGTGGTGCTGCTGGTGGCAGCCTGGAGCGCCGTCACAGACCTGTACGAGGTCGTCTCCTGGTGGGACCTCGCCATCCACACGGTCGCTACAGCGGCTATCGCCCCGATTGCGTACCTGCTGCTGTTGCGGATGGGGTACCTGCCCCGTCCCGAAGCAACCCGACGGGCGGCCACCGGAGTCACTATCCTCACTCTGGCGCTGGGACTGAGCCTCAGCGTGGTGTGGGAGTTCGCCGAGTGGGGCGGAAACAGGTACATCACCAACGAAATCAATGTGGGCTACGAAGACACACTGGGGGACATTGCTGTCGGGGGGCTTGGATCGCTGGCGTCTGGAGTGCTTCTCGCTTCCGTGCTCACCCGCCGTCGCAACCGGATTTCAGTTAATGCTTCCTAGCTGAGTTGTGCCGGAGGGAGTAGCCTTGTCGGAACTGCTTCAAAGACGAAAGTGAGCGATCCTCTAGATGAACACTCAAGCTATGTCACCGTCCGACGTCGTCATTGTTGGCGGAGCCCGGACCCCACAGGGCCGACTGAATGGACAGCTGTCCTCCTTCACTGCGGTCGATCTGGGAGCTATCGCCATCAGCGGCGCCTTGGAGAAGGCAGGGGTTGACGCCGGTGCGGTTGACGCCGTCATTATGGGCCACGTCATCCAGGCTGGCTGCGGCCAGAACCCGGCACGCCAGACCGCGCTGAAGGCCGGTATCGGTTGGGATGTCCCGACGGTCACCCTCAACAAGGTGTGCCTTTCCGGTCTGACAGCTGTCATCGACGCCGCCCGGCTCATCCGCAGCGGCGAGGCGACCGTGGTGGTAGCTGGTGGTCAGGAATCAATGACGCGCGGACCGCATCTGCTCCCCGGATCCCGTCAGGGCTGGACCTATGGAAACATTCAGGCCATTGACTCGGTAGCCAACGATGGCCTCACCGATGCGTTCGACAACGAATCGATGGGTGCGTCCACCGAGCGGGGCAACACCGGGCTCGGCATCAAGCGCGAGGATCAGGACGCCGTCGCGGCCGCGTCCCACCAGCGCGCCGCCGCTGCGATCGAGTCCGGCGTCTTCGACGTCGAAATCGTTCAGGTGTCAGTCCCCCAGCGGAAAGGCGAGCCGCTGGTCCTCAACACGGATGAGGGAGTCCGCCCGACGACGACAGTTGAGTCGCTGGCCGGGCTGCGGCCAGCATTCGATCAGGCAGGTTCCATCACTGCGGGGAACTCGTCGCCACTCTCCGATGGAGCGGCAGCTCTCGTGCTGACCACCCGCGCCAACGCTGAGGAGCAATCGTTGACCATCCTCGCGGTGGTGGGCCAGCCGGGTCAGGTGGCCGGGCCCGACAACTCGTTGCATTCCCAGCCGTCACGGGCGATTGAGCAGGCGTTGGGCCGTGCCGGCTGGCAGACCTCGGACCTGGACTTCATTGAGATCAACGAGGCGTTCGGTTCGGTCGCCTGCCAGTCGCTGAAGGACCTGGACTACCCCCTGGAGAAGACCAACATCCATGGCGGTGCGATTGCGCTGGGTCACCCCATCGGCGCTTCGGGTGCGCGCCTGGCCCTGCATGCTGCGCATGAGCTGAGCCGTCGTGGAACAGGCAAGGCTGCCGTCTCCCTGTGCGGTGGTGGCGGGCAGGGAGAAGCCCTCCTGCTCTACCGCGACTAACAGCTGACATGAAAAAGCCCCTGACTCAGTGAGTCAGGGGCTTTTTCGTGAACTGGGGAAAGACTACTTCAGGGTTACCGTCGCGCCAGCGGCCTCGAGGGATTCCTTGGCCTTCTCGGCAGCTTCCTTGGTTGCGCCTTCCAGCACAGCCTTGGGGGCGCTGTCGACAACGTCCTTGGCTTCCTTCAGACCCAGTGAAGTCAGGGCACGAACTTCCTTGATCACTGCGATCTTCTTGTCGCCTGCTGCTTCGAGGATAACGTCGAAGGAATCCTTCTCCTCTTCAGCAGCTTCGCCTGCGCCGCCACCGGCGGGTGCAGCTGCAACAGCAGCAGCGGTGACGTCGAAGGTCTCTTCGAACAGCTTGACGAACTCGGAGAGTTCGATGATGGTCAGTTCCTTGAAAGCTTCAATGAGCTCTTCGTTGGTGAGCTTCGCCATGGCGAGAGCCTTCCTTCCTATAGTGGTGCCTGGCATCGAATGTGACGCCGGGAACCGGAGTTTGGTGGATGAAGAAAATTACTTCTCTTCAGGCGCTGCGGCAGCTTCGGGAGCGGCCTCTGACTCGGCTGCTGCGGGTGCAGCTGCTTCCTCTGCAGCAGGAGCGTCGGCGGCTGGCGTCTCTGCTGCTGCAGGCGCTCCACTTTCCTCCTCTTGCTTGATGCGCAAGGCATCGAGGGTGCGGGCAAGAGCTGCCATGGGTGCTTGCAGCACTCCGGCAACGCGGGCCAGCTGAAGTTCGCGCGACTCGAGAGCAGCGAGAGCCTTTACACCAGCGGCGTCGAGGGACTTGCCCTCGAAGAAGCCGGTCTTGATGATGAGCTGTGGGTTGGACTTCGCGAAATCCGTCAGGCTCTTTGCCGCCGCGATGGCGTCACCCTTGATAAAGGCGATTGCAGTAGGTCCGGCAAGCTGGTTCTCGAACGCGTCGATGCCAGCTTCCTTGGCTGCAATGCCCGTCAGGGTGTTCTTGACGACAGCGTACTTGGTGTCCTGGCCGAGTGAACGGCGCAGTTCCTTTAGCTGTGCAACGGTGAGCCCGCGGTATTCGGTTAGGACTGCAGCATTTGAGTCTTTGAAATCGGTGACGATTTCCTCAACTGCGCTTACCTTGATTGCGGTTGCCATAACCCTCCTTCCGGGGAATTGATGCCGGCTTTTACTGCCCCAATAAAAAATGCCCCGCGCAGATGCACGGGGCTCGATCCAGAATTCCGGTTTTCACCTGTCATTCTGGGAAGCTTCGTTCACCTGCGCTGGCCGCCCTTTACGGGAACCTTCAGACACATGTCCCGGTCCTTACGCCGCAGGAAATCCTGCGAAGTAAGGGTGGGATACGCATCGACCGACGGTCTTTGGTTCCTCAAGGGTACGTCACGCGCTGGAAGGTAGCCAAATCCGGCGTCATCCCGCGCTTCGGCCCCGCGCTTCGGCCCTTCCCTTTGTCGCCCGACCCCGCCCGTTCCCCCACAGGAAAGTGGCCCACCCGCAGGATCGCGGTTGGCCAACCACTATCCCGCGGCCAAGCCACTATCCTGGCCGGGCCCGCGGTGAAGCCACTATTCTGCGAGAAAATCAGCCCTTCTTCTGCCACGCGGCGGTATAGCCCGCGGGGACGAATCCCATCTCGACATTCACGGCGAGCATGTGCTGGTTCTCCTCGGCGTTCCAGGTGTAGACACGGCGTGCCTCCGGCCACACCGATGGCACTTCGCGGAGGTTTGCCGTCTTCAGCCACATACCCAGGCGCTTCCCCCGGTGTGAGCGCAACACCAGGGTGTCGTCCTGGGACACCACCTCGGGCTTTACCGGCTGGTACTCAAGAATGGTGTGACCTGCCAGTAGCCCGGTGGGGAGGTGGCGGGCCGCCCGGACCAGTGAGTGGCCACCTGACCTGAGCAGACGTTCTTCGCCTTCCCGGATCCGTGCGGCATCCCACACCTCTTCCTCCCACTCCAGATCCCCCATCGGCACGTCGGCACTCATGGTCTTCCGCAGCAGCGCGTACTGGTCCACCAGATCATCGGGGCAGCGATCGCGCCATTGCACCAGCTCGTAGTCCTCACCCGCCACCTCGTGCGCGGCCTGCGCCTGCGCTGCAGCGCGGGGTAGCGAAGTGGACAATTCCAGCACGCTGCACCGGTCTACCTGAGCTAACTGGAAGCCGTTCCGGAGAGCAAGCGCCGTCGTCGCGCAGTTCCGTGGGAAAGCCCCAGCACCCGTGGCCGGCACGAGGACGTTGGCTGGAGCCATATCGAACCCTGCGGGTAGATCGGTCCAGGACATGATGGTTGACCGGCCCACCGATGCCGCATGATCGGCGAGGACACTATAGAGCCGCGAGCCAAGCCCCTTCCCCCGATAATCGGGGTGTACCAGCACGAAGACGTAGCAGGTGTTGAGATTGTCGGTCAGCGGGATATCAATGACTGCCTTCCCGACGACGGAGCCAGCGTCCCGGGCCACGAACATCACCCGCTCCTCGTAGTCGTTGGGCTGGGACGCCTCATAACGGGCCTGGGGGCTATAGAAGTGATCGTCGTTCCCCCAGAGAACCCGCTCCATCAGGTTGCTCAAATCCGCCGCCGCAATGAAGTCGGCGCCGTCAGGGAGATCAAGAGTTGCCGGGCGGGGCAGGAGATCGATCGTCATGGCTGAGGTTGTCATGGGAAAAGTCTAGCCGAGTGATTGATAGATGCCAATCACTAGTTTCCTGGGTTGGATTTTGGGTGTTAACGGCCAAAGGACCGCAGCTTGTGAGCTGCGGTCCTTTGAATGGCGCCTGACGGCGTCCTGAGACTTACGCCTCGGCGAAGACCTTGGTGACGCTTGGGTCAACGGTGATGCCAGGACCAAAGGTGGTCGAGACGGTTGCCTTCTGGATGTAGCGGCCCTTGGAAGCCGAAGGCTTCAGGCGCAGCACCTCTTCCAGCGCTACGGCGTAGTTCTCGCCGAGCTTCTGCACATCGAAAGACACCTTGCCAATGATGAAGTGCAGGTTGGAGTGCTTGTCGACGCGGAAGTCGATCTTTCCACCCTTGATGTCGGTGACAGCCTTGGTGACATCGGCTGTAACGGTGCCGGTCTTGGGGTTAGGCATCAGGTTACGGGGACCCAGTACCTTACCGAGCCGACCGACCTTGCCCATGAGGTCAGGGGTGGCGACGGCGGCGTCGAAGTCGACCCAGCCTGCGGCAACCTTTTCGATCATGTCGTCGGAACCCACGAAGTCGGCGCCAGCGGCAATTGCCGCTTCAGCCTTCTCGCCTGTCGCGAAGACCAGGACGCGCTTGGTCTTGCCGGTGCCGTGAGGAAGGTTGACCGTGCCGCGGACCATCTGGTCGGCCTTGCGGGGGTCAACGCCCAACCGGAACGCTACCTCAACGGTGGCGTCAAACGTCGAGGGGTTGGTTTCCTTGGCCAGAACTACTGCCTCGAGCGGGGCATACTGCTTGTCTGCCTCGATCTTGGCTTCGGCCGCCTTATATGCTTTGCTGCGCTTTGCCATCTGCTTTTTCTCCTTATGCAGTTGTGGTCTGCGGACCGCGCGGGCCCTGCCACACTCCGACACTCCGATCCGCCTGACTGGCGGTCCTTGCGTCTACGTTTTGATGTTGAGGTGCACGGCGGACGATGCCGCCGGGCGGTGGATGGAAGGCTTTAGCCCTCTACCGTGATGCCCATAGAACGGGCGGTGCCGGCGATGATCTTGGCAGCTGCCTCGATGTCGTTGGCGTTGAGGTCTTCCATTTTCATGGTGGCGATCTCGTTGACCTGGTCCTTCGTCAGCTTCGCAACCTTGACGGTGTGCGGCGTCGGCGAACCCTTGGGGACTCCGGCAGCCTTCTTGATGAGCTCAGCCGCAGGAGGGGTCTTGGTAATGAACGTGAATGAGCGATCCTCATACACTGTGATTTCAACGGGAACTACGTTTCCGCGCTGGGATTCCGTTGCAGCGTTGTACGCCTTGCAGAATTCCATGATGTTGACGCCGTGCTGGCCAAGAGCTGGACCAATGGGAGGTGCCGGGTTGGCGGCGCCTGCATTGATCTGCAACTTGATCAGGCCGGTGACCTTTTTCTTCGGGGCCATGAAGGGTCCTTCTTTCACATTACGTCCATAGGACAGGAGCGTCCCATGGGTTGTTGGTCACCATGGCGTGATGACCTACCGCACCACCTGGGCTAAGCCGGCCCGGGTGGAACGAAGCTTGGTTACTGCAGTTTGGTGACCTGGCTGAACGAGAGCGTCACCGGAGTTTCGCGCTCGAAGATCGAGACCAGAACAACAAGCTGCTGGGACTCGGGCTTGATCTCGGAGATGGTGGCCTGGAGAGTCTCGAAGGGACCCTCGTTGACCGTGACCGGCTCGCCAACTTCGAAGTTCACTGTTGCCGGAGTCAGCTGGTTCTTTGCTGGCTTTCCCGATTCGGGGTCGGTGTGAACCACCGTGTGTTCCAGCATGGAGAACACTTCACCGAGGCTCAGTGGCACCGGGTTGTGAGCGTTGCCCACGAAACCGGTGACGCCCGGGGTGTGCCGAACGGCGCCCCACGAGGCGTCGGTGAGGTCCATGCGGACGAGGACGTAGCCGGGGATGCGGACCCGGTTGACGATCTTCCGGGTGGTGTTCTTGATCTCCACCACCTCTTCCATCGGCACCTGGATTTCGAAGATGTGCTCTTCCATATCCAGGGTCTGGATGCGGGTTTCGAGGTTGGCCTTGACCCGGTTCTCGTAGCCCGCGTA
This sequence comes from Arthrobacter sp. CAN_A1, assembly GCF_015751665.1. Classification (NCBI taxonomy): domain Bacteria; kingdom Bacillati; phylum Actinomycetota; class Actinomycetes; order Micrococcales; family Micrococcaceae; genus Arthrobacter; species Arthrobacter sp. CAN_A1. The sequence goes on from NZ_JADOUR010000014.1 coordinate 26,707, forward strand.
GGAGTGGATGACATACCAGTCACCCTCCTGGCGGCGCAGCAGCGCCTTGAAGGCAGCTACGGGATCTTCGGCCTGAACTGCTTCTTCAGCAGCTTCGTCGGCTTCAAGAGCGTCACCTTCAACGGAATCGCCTTCAGCAGCGTCGCCCACAGCGTCCTCGTCGGACGAGGAGGTGTCCGCAGTAGCGGAGTCCTCGACATCGACGTCATCTGCAACAGTTTCGGTCTCGCTATCGGCCGGGGCATCACTGTCAACCGGGGTCGCTTCGACACCGGAATCAGCTACCTGATCCTCGTTCTCCAGATCATCCTCAACAGAAGTGATCTGCCGTTCGAGTTCTTGCTCGGACACCTAGCCGCCTGCTTTCTAAGATTCTTCAGCTTGTTTACTGCATTACCGCACGGGTCCCGCTATGCGCCGCCGAAGACCCACACCGCAGCCGTCCCGAACAGGAAGTCCAGGGCGGTCACTATCAGCATCATGATGATCACGAAGATCATCACGGTGATGGTGTACCGCACGAGTTCCTTGCGGGTCGGTACAACTACCTTCTTGAGTTCGGAGATAACCTGCCGCACAAAGAGGAAGATTCGGCCGAAGAAACCCCGCTTGGGAGTGTTCTTTTCGGAAGGGCCACCCTGTGGGCTGCCCGCAGCCGTTTCGGTCACCTTCAACCTCTTCCATTTGTGTCGGTTTCAGTAGCCCGCAAGGACTATTGTGTTACGTCGAATGCGCAGGGCAGACAGGACTCGAACCTGCAACCTGCGGTTTTGGAGACCGCTGCGCTACCAATTGCGCCACTACCCTATGGAGAGATCTCGCCGATCCGGCTGAGCCAACTCAGGCACGAACCATCATGGCGATTTCAACACCGAGGAACTAGTCTACGCAATCCCCGCCCCGGCGTCGAACCGGAACCCCATGCGGACCGGCAGCCACCGCCTAACAGGATGGTTCGGCGTCGTTGCCCGACGGCGACAACGGCCTAAGCTGGAATCACGTCACAGTCCACAGCACCACCAACCCTAAGGGAACACTATGACTGCCACCCCTGCCGCCCAGCCACAGGCCACCGCGAATGCGCCAGCACGGCGGATCTCCCAGCGAATCGCAGCCATCGCCGAATCGGCCACACTGGCTGTTGATGCCAAGGCCAAGGCCCTGAAGGCGGCAGGTCGCCCGGTCATCGGGTTCGGGGCCGGTGAACCCGACTTCCCCACCCCCGGCTACATCGTGGATGCCGCGATCGAGGCAGCACGTCAACCCCGGTTCCACAGGTATTCGCCGGCGGGTGGGTTGCCGGAGCTCAAGCAGGCTGTCGCCGAGAAGACGCTGCGGGACTCGGGCTACGCCGTCGACCCCTCACAGGTGCTCGTCACCAATGGTGGCAAGCAGGCCGTCTACGAGTCGTTCGCTACCCTGCTCGATCCAGGCGACGAGGTGCTGGTTCCCACCCCCTTCTGGACCACCTACCCCGAGGCAATCCGCCTCGCCGGTGGCGTCCCGGTGGAAGTATTTGCCGGCCCTGAGCAGGGCTACCTGGTGACTGTTGACCAGCTGGAGGCGGCTCTGACCCCTCGCACCAAGATCCTGCTGTTTGTCTCGCCCTCCAACCCCACCGGCGCTGTCTACAGCCCGGAGCAGGTCAAGGAGATAGGCGATTGGGCTGCCGAGCGTGGCCTGTGGGTGGTCACCGATGAGATCTATGAACACCTGACGTACGACGGCGTCCCGTTCACCTCTATTGCCACTGCGTCACCGGCCATCGGGGACCGGATGGTCATCCTCAACGGGGTGGCGAAGACCTATGCCATGACGGGGTGGCGGGTGGGCTGGATGATCGGCCCGAAAGACGTGATCAAGGCGGCCACAAACCTGCAGTCCCATGCCACCTCGAATGTGTCGAACGTGCCCCAGATGGCGGCGCTGGCAGCAGTGGCTGGCCCCCTCACCGCAGTGCACGAGATGAAGGTAGCGTTCGATCGCCGTCGTCGGGCAATGGTTGAGGGCCTGAACGCGATCGATGGGGTGGAATGCCCGGTCCCGAAGGGCGCGTTTTACGCGTACGCCGACGTGCGTTCCCTGCTGGGACGGGAGATCGGCGGCGTCCGCCCGGCGACGTCGGCGGAACTGGCAGCACTGATCCTCGACAAGGTGGAGGTAGCAGTAGTCCCCGGCGAGGCGTTCGGACCCAGCGGCTACCTGCGGCTCTCCTACGCGCTGGGCGACGCTGATCTTGCCACCGGCGTCGGGCGTCTGCAGGAGTTCCTCGGTACCGCACGCTAGCTGTATTGCCCCGAGACGTTGGTAACGCGACCGGCAGGTTAGAGTAACCGCCGCTCGGCAGCCCACCGGGTGAGCTCGTGCCGGGAGGACAGCTGCAGCTTGCGCAGGACGGCCGACACATGGGTCTCAACTGTCTTGATCGAGATGAACAGTTCTTTCGCGACTTCCTTGTAGCTATACCCCCGGGCGATCAGGCGCATCACCTCCAGCTCACGGGCCGAGAGACGGTCGAGCTCACTGTCCACCGACGCCACAGCAGCGGTGCCGAAAGCGTCGAGCACAAACCCTGCCAGCCTCGGCGAGAACACTGCGTCTCCGGACGCGACCCTGAGGACGGCGTCGGAAATCTCCGCGCCGGAAATAGTCTTCGTCACGTAGCCGCGGGCACCGGCCCGGATCACCGTCACCACGTCCTCAGCGGCGTCGGACACGCTCAGGGCCAGGAACTGCGTGTCGGCGAGGAGGGCGGCGCAGCCTGCGAGTACCTCAGCGCCGCCGCCGCCGGTTCCGCCTGGCAGGTGCACATCCAGCAGGACCACCCGCGGTCGATGTTCGTGGATGACAGTGATCGCTTCCTCAACGGTGGCGGCCTCGGCGAGCACAGCGATCCTGTCGTCGAGATCTGCTCGCAGACCGGAGCGGAAGATGGCGTGGTCATCGACCACCACAACGGTGACCGGCTGCTCGGAATTATTCACTGGGCACCATCTGCTTCCTCGTGGGGCATCTCCAGCTTAACCTCGGTGCCGTCCGCGCTGCTGCGGATCGACACCTTGCCGCCGTGTCGATTCATCCGGCTGTGCAGGGACACCCTGATCCCCATCCGGTCCTCGGGGATCGCTTCTGGATCGAACCCGCTGCCACGGTCCCTGACGAAGATCGTCGACCCGGACGTCCCGGCTTCAAGATAGACGGAGATGGTGCCGCCGGCATGCTTGGCCGCATTCAGGACGGCTTCACGAGCAGCCTGTGCCAGGATTTCCTGGCGCTGGGTGAGCGCCGTATCGCCAACCACCACCACGTTGACTGGGGTGCCATAACTGTCCTCGATTTCCGCGGCGATGGCCCGGATCCGCTCCGCCAGGTTTCCCGACTGGTGGGCGGCGTCGGCGTACAGCCAGTTCCGCAGCTCGCGTTCCTGTGCGCGGGCCAACCGCACCACATCCTGTTCCGAGCCGGCACGGTTCTGGATCAGGGCGAGGGTCTGGAGCACCGAATCGTGCAGATGCGCTGCTATTTCCGCGCGTTCAGTCGCCCGCGCCCGCCCTGACCGTTCGGTTTCGAGATCCCGCCAGAATTTGAGTCCCCACGGCGCCAGCACCAGAAAAACCCCAGCCAGCACCGCGCCGGTAGCCACCAGGGTTGACCAGGTAAGCTCCCAGGAGATGGACCCGGACACCATGATCAGCACGCCCACGGTCACGAGCAGCAGACCGGCAATCAGACGGGCCAGTCCCCCGGCCTGCGAGGCCCCTGCCCGGTTCATCAGGCCGGCACGGCGGCTTTCATCCAGCTGGGTCCAGGCCAGCACTGCGCCAGCCACTACGACGCCGACCGGCAGCAGGGTGTCGAGGGGAAGATTGGCGCCGAGCTGCTGGGCAATCGCCACCGCTGCCACCAGCAGAAGCGCTGTGCCCAGCAGGACTTCGCGTTTGCCGATCAGGGAATGAGCCTGGTTCTTCGACCCAGCCGCGGGGATCGCCGTCGGGCTCGAAGAACGTCCAAAGGAGCCGGCTGTGGTGCCCGGTGAGCTCCCTGCGGGCCCGCCGGGGGCGCCGCTCAGGTCCTGAGACCTGGAGAAGGTGAGGCGGGGGCCCACCCGGGTGGGCCCCTGACGGAGTTGTTCCTCCTGGGTAGGGACCAGCACCCACAACCAGCCATACAGGAAGATCCCTGCACCGCCTGCGAGTGCCAGCGCCGCCATGCCGATCCGTGCCACATTGACCGTGATGCCAAGGTGGGCGGCGAGTCCGGCGCACACCCCAGCGATCATCGCATCGTTGGAACGGAGCAGGGCTGGTCTCATGACCTAATCCAAACATGATCCTTCGCCGACTGGTGCGGGATTCAGGGAAAGTCCCACGCCGCTCAGGGAGAGATCAGGGTAGGCCCCGATAGCAACCCGCCTCCCCTGCCGACAGGATTGAGGTATGAACTCGCATCAGGACCCGAATGACCCTCAGCCGGAGCCACCGGCCGACCACTCCCCTCAACCCGGGCAGGCCTCCCAACCTGAGCGGGCGCCCCGCACTGGTGCCGGTCACGAAGCGGACGGGCCAGGCGAATCGCCGACGGCTGGGCAACTGCCGCCTCAGACCGCCCGATCCTCACCGGGGACGTCCACCACCTTCTTCGCCTGGCTTCGCGGCCTCGGCATTGTCAGGGGCCAGGACCGCTGGATCGGCGGCGTTGCCAGCGGAATCGCCGCCCGAACCGGCCTGGATCCGGTACTGATCCGCGGAGGGTTTATCCTGCTGGCCATCTTCGGCGGCGTCGGGATTCTGCTGTACGGCCTGGCCTGGGCATTGCTGCCGGAACCCGACGGACGGATCCACGTCGAATCCGCAACGCAAGGCAGCTGGACCTCGGGTATGACCGGAGCGCTGATCCTGACGATCGCCGGGATCGGCCGTCCCAACTTTCCCTTCTTCGCCGACGGTGGCGGCGGAGCGTTTTTCTGGACCATTTTCTGGATCGGCGCCGTGATCTTCGGGATCTATGTGGCGGTCACCATGTCGAACAGGAAGTCGGACGACTCGGGCACAGCGAGCTCCGACGACGGCACCAGTCACACCGGAACCCACACCAGCTCAACCCACACGGTCGCCGCCGACCAACCGGGGACGGCTCGCGCCTCGGGCACGCTGACCCCACCGCCGCTGTACAGTCAGCTGCCGCCGCTCCCGCCTCCACGACACATTCCGCCGGCGCCGCAGAAACCCCCAGTCCCCAAACCGAGCGGTGCCGAACTGGCCCTCTATCTGGGGGGCGCGCTCATCGCCGTCGGCGCCGTCCTGGCCCTCGACTACACCGGAATTCTCAACCTGGGCACCTCGGTGATCCCGGTGGCGATCGCCGCTGGATTGATCCTGGTGGGATTGGGCATCGTGACGCTGGGCCTTCGTGGACGCACCTCAGGTTTCCTCGGGTTCATGGCGGGAGTCGGCATCGTGGCAACAGTGGTCGCCGGCTCAACCTTCGCCACCGGGACAATCACTGTCGGCAGCAGCGCCGTCTGGACCCCCACCACCGAGGAGCCCGCCAGCGAGGGATACACAGTAGTTGCAGGCCAGGGCACGGTTGACCTCAGCAACCTCACCAACCTCGACGCCGACGTGGTGGTCCCCGTGAACTCACTCGCCGGAAACGTCGGCATCCTGATTCCCGACGACGTCCCGGTCCAGGTGCGCTCCTCAACCGCCCTCGGAGCCCTCAGCACTGTGGACAACGGCCAGGAGGCAACGGCCGGCGGCATGTGGCACCCCGCCGAAATCGACCTGAACGAAAACGCCTCCGGACCATCGATCATCCTCGAAATCCGCGGCGCCATGAGCCACACCACTGTGGCCGCCAGCCAGACCGAACTTGAAGACGTAGGAGGCATCTCGCGATGAGCACACCCGAGTACACCACCAGGAACGACGACGGCGACAGGTCAGTTCGCACCGGAACCGTGGTCTGGGGGCTGATAGCAATCGCCGTGGGAGTCCTGGTACTGGTGTCGCAGCTTGTCGACATCAATCTGGACACCGGTCTGGTGCTGATGGGTCTGCTGGTTGGCACCGGCGTAGCCCTGGTGGTCGGCGGCCTGGTCTCCATGGCCAGCCGCAAGTAGCAGCCCGATCCGCGGCGACAGCCCCGGCTGCCGCCCCTGCCCGGCGTCCAACACAATAATTCACCACTCCACTACCGAAACGGGTTAGCCTAAATCATGGAAAAATTCTTTGACATCCTTCGCTCATCACCCATCAAACGTGCCCCCGGCGGATGGCTTGGCGGTATCGCCTCAGGTATCGCACTCAAGTTCAACTGGCCGGTAGCCTATGTCCGGATCGGTATCCTCCTGAGCTTCCTCCTGCCGTTCATCAGCATCCCGATGTACGGCATCCTGTGGCTGCTCCTTCCCAAGACCGACGGCACCATCGCCTTGCAGAAGATGATCTCAAGCAACTGACCGGGCACGGTGTCCTGCTTCAGCAGGACACCGTCACTCGTTCTACCGGACCTGTCGCTGGGACCGGGCCCAGTGACACGCTGGTGCTATGAAACAGCCAGCTGCAACCAGCCGCACCGAGACACCAGGTTCCGCACCCCCTCCGGCACCGGCGAGCGCCGTCGTCGTCGACTCGCTGACGAAGTCCTACCGGCAGCCGAAGACGGCCGATCTCCTCGCCGTCGACGGCGTGTCACTGACCATCGGCACCGGCGAGACCTACGCCCTGCTGGGCCCCAATGGCGCAGGGAAAAGCACCACCATTGAGATCCTTGAGGGTCACCGCAAACCGACGTCCGGGCGGATCACCGTCCTGGGCCAGAATCCCTATAAGGCTCCAGCCCAGTTCCGTTCACGCATCGGGATTGTGCTGCAGGAGGCCACCGACATGGGGACCCTCAAAGTGTCCGAGGCGCTCAAGGATGCCGCCGCCTTCTACCCCAACCCGCGCCCGGTTGACGAGGTCATGAGCGCGGTGGGGATCGAGGACAGGGCGGGGGCGCTCATCAAATCGCTCTCCGGCGGGCAACGCCGCCGGGTTGACGTCGCCCTGGGGATGATCGGGAACCCTGAACTGTTGTTCCTCGACGAACCCACTACCGGCTTCGACCCTGCGGCCCGACGAAGGTTCTGGGACCTGATCCGGAGCCTCGGCGACGCAGGCACCACCATTGTGCTCACCACCCACTACCTCGACGAGGCCCAGCAGCTCTCCCACCGGCTCGGCATCATCGCGTCCGGCCGGATCATCGCCGCGGGCACCGCGGACACCGTGGGTGGGCCGGACCTGAGGACCCCCCGCGTCCGCTGGACCGACGACGCAGGCTCCCACGAGGAGCTCACCACCTCACCAGGAGCACTCATCCACCGGTTGACCGACGGCGGTACCCGGGAGCCCGCGGACCTCGAAGTGATCCGCCCCAGCCTTGAAGACGTCTACCTCGAGCTGCTGCGCCAGCACGACGACGCCGCTGCTGCGGCTGCCATTCCTGAAGGAGTTCACGCATGACCACCATCGACACCACCAGACCCGCGGGACCGACATCCTGGCGGCCCAGCACGCTCGCACTCGGCGCCCGCCGAGCCGTCACCGAGATCAGGGCCTTCAACCGCGACGGTCTCTCCCTGACGCTGATCATGTTTTTTCCCGTGGTGTTGATGGGCCTCTTCGGGACGGTGTTTGGCGACCAGCCCACCTTCGGCCCCCCAGGGGCCGAAGTCACCCCTGCACAGTACTTCCTGCCCGGCATGGTGGCGCTCGGCACCATCCTCAGCGGGTTTCAGAACCTGAGCGGCTATGTGGCAGCGGACCGGTTCAACGGCGGCATCAAGCGGCTGGCCGGAACACCGCTACCTGTGGTGTCCTACTTCATCGGCAAAATGGGGGTGACCCTCTACCTGATCGTGGGGCAGACCACCATCCTTCTGTTGGGCAGCTCCCTGCTGCTCGGCGTTGACCTCCCGACAACGCTTGGCGCATGGCTGACCATCGCGTGGCTCCTCCTGGGAGCGACTGCCGCCTGGGCCGTCGTCGGGATAGCCTTCGCCTGTATCGCGAAGTCCGCCGAGAGCGCCTCAACACTCGCGGTCCTTCCGGTGCTGATCCTGTCCTTCACCTCCGGCGTCTACTTCCAGTACTCCCAGCTTCCCGAATGGCTACAGACGTTCGCCAGCCTGACCCCGCTCCGCTGGACCGCCAGCGGGATGCGAAGCGTCTTCCTGCCCGCCGAATTCGAGGTTGCCGAACCCGGCCAGACCTGGGCACTCGGTATGTCTGCCGTGGTCATCGCCCTCTGGTTGATCGTCGGGCTGGTCCTGACGCGGCTGACCTTCAAATGGCCACCACAAAAGTGACCCGCAGCTCCCGTGGCTGTCCAGGCAGTCGTAGGCTGGGTCCATGAGTGTGAAACCGGGCCGGACCGAGAAGCTCATGCCAGAGAACTCGGTGTGGATCCACGGCATGAAGTGGTGGCACGTGGGTTTCTACACGGCGCTGACCGTGGTGGTCCTCGTCGTCATCAACGGCGAGGCTGACCCCACCATCAGCGCAACCACCATCGGCGCGATGGCACTGCTGGCCGCCGCCTACCCCTTCCTGACCCGGCAATGCCACCTCCAGACCTGGCGGCCGCAAGCGTATGTGGTGTTACTGATCCTCGTGGTCGGATTCCTTGCTTTCCTCCCGGGCTCGGGGGCTATCCTCCTCTTCGTCGCCTTCCCCCAGATCTGGATGTTCTCCGCCAGCGCACGGGGTGGCCTGATCGCCACCGCTGCAATCTGCGTGGCGGTAGCCATCGGGCAATTGGTCCGTTTCGGCGGGTCATCCGAAGACCTGACCGGGATTGGCCTGCAGGCGGGATTGTCTTTCCTGGCATCGACCATGCTGGGGCTCTGGATCTACAAGATCATCGACCAGAGTGAGGACCGGGCGCAGCTCCTGGCCGATCTGGACGCCGCCCGCGTTGAACTCCAGCGCGCTGACCAACGGCAGGGTGCGATGGCCGAGCGGGAACGAATGTCACGCGAAATACACGACACCCTCGCCCAGGGTTTCACCTCGGTGGTGATGCTCTCCGAAGCGGCGCTGGCCCAGCTGCGCACCACCCGGCTGGACAGCAGCACCGCGGACACGGTGGCGGCCCGGTTGGCGTCCATCAACGCCACCGCCAGGGAAAACCTGCAGGAGGCCCGCGCCCTGATCGCGTCCACCGGGCCTTCCCAGCTGCAGGGCGGCGACCTGCTCGGAGCGCTTGACCGGTTGGCGTCGGCGGCAACCGAGTCCGGCTGCGAGACTTCCTGCACCCTGCCCGACCGGCTACCGCCCCTCACCTCCAACCAGCAGATTGCCCTGCTCCGCTCGGCGCAGGAGGCACTCACCAACGTCCGGCGGCATGCAGCGGCTTCCCAGTCCCACCTCGACCTCCTGCGCTCTGGGTCCGAGTTACTGCTGACCGTCACCGACGACGGCAGCGGCTTTGACCCGCACGGCGACACCTCCGGCTACGGGCTGAAGTCCATCGGCGCCCGGCTCGACGAAATCGGCGGCACCCTGCACGTCTCGTCCGCGCCAGGCCGGGGAACCACCCTGAGGATGGCGGTTCCGGTGACCGGGCACGACGACGGTTTGCCAGCACCAGCGCACGACAGTGCCACACCGGCGCTTAACGATCCCGCGCCGGCGGAGGCCACATGAATCCCACCGACCCCGGGACAACGCCACCCGACCCGACCGGCGCCGATACCGTGCGCCTCCTGGTGGTTGATGACCACCCTGTGGTGCGTGCAGGGCTGATCAACCTGCTTTCCACCGACCCCCGCATCGTGGTCGCAGCCGAGGCCGCCAACGGGGAGGAAGCGGTTGCAGCAGCAGCCGCCGTCGCGCCCGACGTCGTTCTCATGGACCTACGGATGCCCCTCCTGGACGGGGCGGACGCCACCGCACGCATTCTTGCGGCCCGGCCCGGGACCAAGGTGCTGGTCCTCACCACCTACGACGGTGACTCGGACATTGTGCGGGCCGTTGAGGCCGGCGCTGTGGGCTACCTGCTCAAGGACACTCCCGGGAACACCATCATCAGCGCCGTGTTTGCAGCAGCCCGCGGTGAGACGGTCCTCGCGCCGCCGATCGCCGCGAAACTGGTGTCGAGGCTGCGCGCACCCGAGCCGCCAGCGCTCTCCCCCCGCGAACGGGAGGTGCTCCAGTGCGTGGCCCAGGGTCTGAGCAACCCGGACATTGCAGCGCGGCTCTACATCGCTGAAACCACGGTGAAGACCCATCTGCTGAGGATCTTTGCGAAGCTGGACGTCGATGACCGGACGCGAGCAGTGGTGGTGGCGATGGAACGCGGCATTCTGCACGGGACCTCGCCCGGCGCGCGATAGGGGCCTGCCACCTAAAGTGTGTTTAGAATCATAGTTGAGCTCAACGGGGCGCTCTGACCTGTTCACCCTCCCCCATCTGCAAGGACCCAGCTCCACATGAAAATCGGCATACTCACCAGCGGCGGCGACTGTCCAGGACTCAACGCAGTGATCCGTGGAGCAGTCCTCAACGGAATCAAGACCCACAACCTTGAGTTCGTCGGATTCCGCGACGGCTGGCGTGGAGTGGTGGAGGGCGACATCATCGACCTCCCACGAAGTGCTGTCCGCGGTATTTCCAAGCAGGGCGGCACCATTCTGGGCACCTCCCGCACCAACCCTTTTGAAGGGAACGGCGGACCCGACGCGATCAAGGCCACCCTGGAACGCCTCGGCATCGACGCGATGATCGTGATCGGCGGTGAAGGCACCCTCGCCGCAGCCAAGCGGCTCACCGACGCGGGCCTGAAAATTGTCGGGGTTCCCAAGACTGTCGACAACGATCTCGATGCCACCGATTACACCTTCGGCTTCGACACGGCAGTGCAGATTGCCACCGAAGCCATCGACCGGCTGCGTACCACCGGCGAATCCCACAGCCGGTGCATGGTGGCCGAGGTGATGGGACGCCACGTGGGCTGGATCGCCCTGCACGCCGGGATGGCGTCCGGCGCCCATGCCATCCTTATCCCTGAGCAGCAGACCAGCCTGGAGCAGATCGCCGACTGGGTGACCGAAGCCAATCACCGTGGCCGCGCGCCGCTGGTCGTCGTGGCGGAAGGGTTCGTCCCCGCGCACCTGGACCAGGCTCATTCCGAGCGTGGCCTCGACACCTTCGGCCGGCCGCGGCTCGGTGGGATCGCCGACCAGCTGGCCCCGGAAATCGAGTCCCGGACCGGGATCGAAACCCGCGCCACGGTGCTGGGTCACATCCAACGCGGCGGGGTGCCGTCGGCGTTCGACCGCGTTCTCGCGACGCGTCTGGGAATGGCGGCCGTCGATTCAGTGGTGGACGGGCTCTGGGGCACAATGGTGTCCCTCAAGGGCACCGAAATTGCCCGGGTGGGCTTCGAAGCCGCCCTGGGCAACCTGAAGGTTGTCCCCCAGCACCGGTATGACGAAGCGGCCATCCTCTTCGGCTAACGTTGCCTGAATGGAACTCGATCCCGGCACTGTCTCAATCATCCAGCTCGGGTGGTCCCGGCTCCTGCAACTCGACGACACTGCGTTCGCCGGGGCTGCGGGTGAGCGGATCTACCGCAGGGACGACGACGCGGAGCTGCTGACCTTTGTGCGGTTGTTCGGTGAGGAAGCCCTCGTGGGACCCGGCTGGGCGCTCGACGCGGCAGCCGGGCTCGACGGCGACGTCCTCGCCAGCCACTCAACCCTCCTGCGGCTGACCCGGGACCACGGGGGCCGCGGCCTGGGCGAAGCGAACCTGTATTTCTGCGACAGCCTGCCGACCCTCGAGCCCCGCGACGACGTGGCAGTGAGCGATGACCTGGCCTTCGCCGTCGACCTTGAGCGGCTGTGCCCGCCCGATGACACCGCCGAGGTGGGACTGAGTGAGCTGGAACATCTCACCATCCTGGTGGACGATTCCTCCGCTCCTCCCGCACCCTTCGCCGGGGCGGGCTTCGACATCTGGAGCGGCATCCTGGCCCATCTCGGTGTCTTGACGGCGCCCGAGAAGCGGGGCCAGGGCTATGCCTCGTTCATCGCGAAAGTGGCCGTCGAGGACGCCATGGCGGCGGGCCTGGTCCCCCAGTGGCGTGCCCGGACCGACAACACCGCGTCGATCAGGACCGCGCTGCGGGCCGGTTTCACCGGGTGCGGCAGCCAGACCAGCGTGCTGCTGCCGGCAAACGGCTAGGCCGGCCCGAACAGGTCGAGAAGTTCCTGGCGGTTGAACATCAGTGCGGTCTGCCGCGCGGTGGGCTGGCCCTGGTCGGGATCGGCGCCTGCGCCGACCAATGCCTCGGCCACGTCCGGGTAGCCTTTGAATGCGACCCCCGCCAGCGGCGTCTGACCCTTGTCGTTGACCGCGTTGACATCAACGCCCCGCCCGGCAAGATCTGCCACGATGCCTGCATGCCCGTGATACGCGGCGAGCATCAGGAGACTGTCGCCGGCGCTGTTGGTCAGCGTCGCTGGGACCCCCGCGTCGAGGTAACGGCTCAGCGTGGCGGCGTCGCCGGTGCGGGCAGCATCGAACAGCTGGTGGGCCAGCTGTATTGCCTGATCCGCGCCGCCGTCTGGCGGGTTCGCCTCCGTCATGCCTACCTGCGCCCCTTGAGGAAGCCGGTGGCGCGTCCCACCACCTGGCCGGCATCGGGCGCCACAATGATCTCCTGCGACGCGGCGTATACCTCGTCGCCATCCTGCACCACCAGGTCACCCAGCGGGTCAACCGAGCGTTTGACGACGGCGAGTGCCACCGCCCCCATCTCGTAGTGCTGGGCCACCGACGTGACCGTGCCGACGGTACGTCCACCGGCGACGACGGCGCTCCCCACAGCGGGGAGGGTGTGCTGGCTGCCATCGAGCTGCAGGAAGACCAGGCGTCGGGGTGGATGCCCCAGGTTGTGTACCCGGGCCACAGTTTCCTGGCCTTTGTAGCACCCCTTGTTCAGATGCACTGCGGTGCGAATCAGGTCCAGCTCGTGCGGGATGGTCTTCTCGTCGGTTTCGGCTCCGGCCCGCGGGCGCCACGCGGCGACACGCAGGGCTTCGGACGCCATCGCGCCAGCGAGGCTCAGCCCGGCCTCACCGAGGGTGGCGACGGTCTCCGCGAGTTCTGCCTGCGGAATCAGGTACTCAAACCAGGGGCGCTCCAGCCCGGGGTGATCCTCCTCGGTCACCACCGAGTAGCCGTAGCCGCCGTCCGCGATGTGGGGCCAGGGGTCCACCCACACGAGGCGTTCGGACAACCCAACAACAGGTTTCACGGCACCCAGAACCGCCCAGGTATCTGACACGTCAGCGATCTCGACCCGGAGCATGAACTTCATCCGGTCCAGCCAGGCGGCCATGCCGGGTGCCTCGAAGCCTTCGACGATCAGCCAGGTGGTGATCCCGTCGTCGACCAGCCGGGCGTTGTATTCAATCCGGCCCTGCACGCTCAGCAGCAGGGTTTCCGAGCTGCTGCCCGGCTGAAGCCCCAGCAGGAGCTGGGAGGAAAGGGTGTTCAGCCAGCTCAGGCGGTCCGGTCCGGTGACCGTCACGATGCCGCGGTGGGACAGGTCGACGACGGCGGTGCCGCGGGCCAACGCGCGCTGCTCCCTGAAGGGGTCGCCGTAGTGGGAGGCGGTGCCCTGGTCGGGGGCGCCAGCGGCGACCGCGCCGGGCAGGGACAGCAACGGGCTGAGGTAGGTCATGGTGATGTCAACGCATCCTTGGGCTTGGCGTATTCCTTGGCCCTGCCCTGGTGGGCATGGCTGGTCAGGATTCTTTTTTGAGAATGGCCGACGCGTGGGCCTTGAGCGGCTGGCCGTCAGCGGCAACGTCCCACCGCCAGTAGAGGTCGCCTTCCACGAGACCATACAGCCGCGTGGCGGCCGTGTATTCCTTGGAGTTCTGCCCGCGCATCACCAGGTCGGTGCTGAGCTGGATCTGCGGGCCCTTGATGACGCCGTAGTACAGTTCAGCAATTCCGCCGGGATGCACAATGGTGGCGGTGATATCAAAGCCGTCCTCGGCGTTGCGGAGCTGCTCCACCTCTTCCGCACTCTTCAGCGCCGGAACGATGTCGGCTGGTTCCAGCCCCGGACCGCCGTCGGCGTCGTTCAGCTTCCGGTCCAGCGCCCAGAATCCGGTTTCCACCGAGAGGGGGCGCAATCGGGTGCCCTGCTCGTCGGTGAGCCAGCTTTCCGCCGTGTACTGGAGGTACGGGAGCCCGTTCTGGGTGAAGGTGACGCGCTGCTCAAAGTGCTCGGACTCCGAGGAGCCTTCGCCGAGCCGGCCGGAACCCTCCCAGGCACCCAGCAGCCAGGACAGCGGCACCAACTCGGGCGTGAGGTCGGTGGGAATCTCAAACGACATGGCGTGGTGGCAGCCTTACTTTTGGCCCTTGTACAGGCGGCTGATCACCAGTGCCGCTACTCCGGCCATCGCCAGTGAAGCGAGCACCAGCAGTCCAATGAAGAAGATTTCAAGCGCAAGAATCGACATGCGTCCATCCTAACGCGACGTATTAGCAGCTCTCGACCTCATTGCCGTTCGAGAGCGGCGCGGCCGGCCGGGAAGTGAGTCAGGCGGTGAGCAGTTTGCCCAGGAAGTAGACGAGCGAGCCGATCACCAGGATCGGCGCGACGCCGATGGACATGGCCGCTGCCACATTGACCGGCGTGTCGCGGGCCAGGAACAGCCGGCGCGCACACACCACCACGGCTCCGCTCACCGCTCCGATGATGCCGGCGGCCAGCCCGGACACGTCGGTGAACAGGATGGCGCCGAGTGGTCCAGCGATCGCAGCCAGCACGGTTCCCAGTGGTGCGACGATGCGGTCAGGCCAGGGCAACAGCGATACGGCGAGGGCGATCATCACGCTGATCCCGGTGACCAGCATCATCCCGGTATTGCCGGCGTTGACGGCCAACCGGTCGGCTGCAACCCAGCCGGAGCCGAGGCAGGCCAGGAACACCCCAACTCCGGCGCCGAGCGTGGACTCAAGGCGATGGCTCTGGCCGGTCCCCCGGAAAAGCTGAATGAGGAAAACCCCGCCGAGACCGAGTGCTGTTGCAACAGGCATCCACCGCATGACGTCGGAGTCGGGGACGGTCAGGGCGGCGGCCGTGGCGGCCAGTGCACTGAGTCCGATGATTGTCGATTGGCTCTTCTTGGCGGGAACGCCCAGCACATGGGGCCAGCCCACCGCACACACGAGAATCAGCACCGCCGTAACACCCGCGACGGCGCCGAGGGAGACGTAGGAAGCAGCCACTACTGAGCTGACGGCAACTGCCGCTGCGATGGCTACGCTCCACATTCTCACCCGAGCAATACTGCCTTACAGCTCCGGCAAGTGAAAACGCCGGAGCCGGGGTGCGGCGGATCACACCCGGTATACTGGACCAAATCTGCAAGGGCTGCGGAGCACATGATCTACGCCGTCGGCCCAACCCAGTCGCCCGATGATGCGCGTCCGAATATATGGAGGACACATGCCGCACATCCTGATGTTGACCAACAGCCCCGGCTCGTCCGTGGGTGTGCTGCCCGCACTCGAGCTGCTCAACCATAAGGTGCATATCCTGCCCGCCGAGCCGACGGCGCTCCTCGAAACCGAACCCTGCGATGTGGTGATGGTCGATGCGCGAAAGGACATGGTCGGCGCGCGATCGCTGACCCAGCTCCTGAAGGCCACCGGCCTGAGCGCCCCCCTGGTGCTGGTGCTCACCGAGGGTGGGATGGCGGCCGTCGCAGCGAACTGGTTGGCCGACGACGTCGTCCTCGACTCTGCGGGCCCCGCCGAGGTGGAGGCACGGCTCCGCCTCGTCATCGCGAGGTCCAGCTCGGCTCAGACGGAGACCAGCAACGAGATCCGGGCTTCCGGCGTCGTGATCGACGAGGCGAGCTACACGGCGCGGGTGGGCGGAGAACCGCTGAACCTGACCTACAAGGAGTTTGAGCTGCTGAAATATCTTGCGCAGCATCCGGGTCGGGTGTTCACGCGGGATCAGCTGCTGCACGAGGTGTGGGGCTACGACTACTACGGCGGCACCCGCACTGTTGACGTCCACGTGCGGCGGCTACGGGCCAAGCTGGGCGCCGACCACGAGCAGCTGATTGGAACGGTCCGCAACGTGGGGTACCGGTTCACGCTGAGCCGCTCAACTGACGAACGCCCGGCCGTCGACGCCTGAGGCTCGACTCGCCGGAACGCGCCCCCACGAACACGCCACTTAACTGACGAAGTCCCTCCGCACGTGCGGAGGGACTTCGTCAGGTCTTGCTGGTTTTTGCTACTTCAAAGTGGAGGACATACGGGTCGAACGTATCGCGGGCACCCCACTGGTGCATCCCCCGTGAACGATCACCTACGCTACCCCACCAGCGGCGCCGCATCAAAATTGGCCCCCGCAGCTGAGTCCGTTGAGGGTTAGGCTGGCTGCATGACCACAGCTCACCTTCCCACCTGGCCCATCCTCCACACCGCTGGCGCCCCCGAACCCCGGCTCCTGCAGGACATCCTCGGACTCGCGGCAGCCGCAGCGGAAGCCGACGGCAATCCGCCCCTGTCGGAACAGACGTTGGTCAACCTGAAGGCCGCTGGCGCCCACCCCGAGTCTTTGCTGGTGTTCGCTACCTACGCCGTCGACGACGATTCGCCAGCCGCCGCCGAGGGAGACCCCGCTGGCGCCTCCAACGACGCCGAAGAGCTGGCCGGGGTGGCAGTGGTCAGCCTGCCCCGCGAGGGAACTGACGACGACGCCGACGCCGGAGTGATCGAACTGGTGGTGCGGCCCACCTACCGCAGCCAGGGGGTGGGAAGTGCATTGGCCGACGCCGTCAAGGCCCACGGTTTGCCCGCGTTGCGTGCCTGGTCCCACGGCAACCACGCTGCAGCCGTCAGCCTGGCGGCCAAGAACGGGTTCGTTCCCGTCCGGGAGCTGTGGCGGATGCGACAGAGTCGGGCCGCTCTGGAAGCCTCGGTGCTTGCCCAGACCGCCGCCGCGGTCACCCTTCCCGACGGCGTCATCCTGCGCGCCTTCCAGCCCGGTGTCGACGAGGAAGCCTGGCTCGCCGCCAACCGGGCGGCCTTCGTCCACCACGCCGAGCAAGGCTCAACCACGCTTGAGGACCTTCAGGCGCGCATGGCCGAAGACTGGTTCGATCCGTCGGGGTTCCTGCTGGCGGTGCGTGAAGCCGACGGTCAGCTGCTCGGCTTCCACTGGACCAAGGTGCATCCCCGGTCCGGTGACCACCCCGCGATGGGCGAGGTGTACGTCGTCGGGGTCACTCCTGAGGCGCAGGGAATGGGGCTGGGCAAGGCGCTCACCATCGCCGGGATTGAGCACCTTCATTCGCTGGGACTGCAGGCGATCATGCTCTATGTCGACGCTGACAACACCGCCGCCGTCGCGCTCTACCGGAAGCTCGGGTTCACGCGCTGGGACGTTGACGTCATGTATGCGCCGCTCGATGCCGGGGCTAGCTTGTAAGGTGGATCCTGATGCCGCTAAACCCCTTGCGAGAGGGGTGGAGGACGGCAACCCACCCGCTGTCAGGAGACACCATGGAATCCGAAACCGCAGCACGCGTTCCGGCACGGTATGGCTCGTCCGAGGTCGCGCCCGCGCGCGCCACCCAGGACCGCATCGACATCCCGGAATTCGCCCCCAGCCTGCTGCCGGAGGGCGCGATTACGCCCGACCGGTTCCTTGACCGCGAATCGAGCTGGCTCGACTTCAACGCCAGGGTACTTGAGCTCGCCGAGGACCCCGACCTGTACCTGCTGGAGCGCGTCAGCTTCCTCTCCATCTTCGCGTCCAATCTGGACGAGTTCTTCATGGTGCGCGTCGCCGGGCTGAAACGGCGGATCGCCACTGGTCTGGCCGTCCCGTCGGCTGCGGGGCTGAGCCCGATCGAGCAGCTCGAACAGATCATGGCCGACGGCTACAAGCTGCAGCAGCGCCACGCGGCGGTGTTCGCCGAGAATATCCGGCCAGCTTTGGCCGCCGAAAACATCCATCTGACCACCTGGGACGAACTCGACGACGCCGCCCGGGCCGAACTGAACAAGATCTTCGCCGAGAAGGTCTTCCCCATCCTGACCCCGCTCGCCGTGGATCCGGCCCACCCCTTCCCCTACATTTCGGGGCTGTCACTGAACCTCGCCGTCGTCGTCCGCAACCCGGTCAGCGAAAAGGAACTCTTCGCCCGCGTCAAGGTCCCCGACCAGCTGCCCCGCCTGATCTCGGTGGACGGCCCGCGTGCCGGCAACGTGACCGGGCGCACCGCACGGTTCATCCCGCTGGAAGATGTCATTGCCGTCCATCTGGACCAGCTGTTTCCCGGCATGGAAGTGCTCGAACACCACACCTTCCGGGTGACCCGCAACGAGGATCTGGAGGTGGAGGAGGACGACGCCGAGAACCTGCTGCAGGCTCTCGAAAAAGAGTTGCTGCGGCGCCGGTTCGGGCCGCCGGTCAGGCTGGAAGTCACCACCGACATCAACCCGAGCATCCGCGCCCTACTGTCCCGCGAGCTCGGGGTGGAAGAGGACGAGGTGTATGGTCTGCCCGCACCGCTGGACCTCCGGGGATTGAGCGTGATCGGCCGGATCGACCGTGGCGAACTCCGCTATCCCAAGCATGTCCCGCACACCAGCCGTGACCTGAACGAGAGCGAAACCTCGAAGGCGGCGAACGTGTTCGCTGCCATGCGGCGTCGGGATATTCTGCTGCACCACCCGTACGATTCCTTCTCCACCTCGGTCCAGGCGTTCCTGGAGCAGGCAGCGAATGACCCGAAGGTGCAGGCGATCAAGCAGACCCTGTACCGCACATCGGGCGATTCGCCGATCGTTGATGCGCTGATCGACGCCGCCGAGTCCGGCAAACAGGTCCTGGCCCTGGTGGAGATCAAGGCGCGCTTCGATGAGCAAGCCAACATCTCCTGGGCCAGGAAACTGGAGCAGGCAGGCGTGCACGTGGTCTACGGGATTGTGGGGCTGAAGACCCACTGCAAGCTGTCCCTGGTGGTCCGGCAGGAAATTGACGGGCTCCGCCGGTACTGCCACATCGGAACCGGCAACTATCACCCGCGGACCGCCCGCTATTACGAGGATTTTGGGTTGCTGACCGCCAATGAGCAGGTGGGCCAGGACCTGTCCCGGCTGTTCAACCAGCTCTCGGGGTATGCACCGAAATCCACGTTCAAACGGCTGTTGGTGGCCCCACGATCGGTGCGTTCCGGGCTGATCGACCGGATCGAGCGCGAGATCGCCAACCAGAAGGCTGGCCTGGCGGCGCGCGTCGTGGTGAAGGTCAATTCGATTGTCGACGAGGCCATCATTGACGCCCTGTACCGTGCCTCGCAGGCGGGCGTGACGGTGGATGTGATTGTCAGGGGGATCTGCTCGATCCGCCCCGGCGTTCCCGGCCTCAGCGACAACATCACCGTCCGGTCCGTCCTGGGCCGGTTCCTTGAGCACTCGCGGGTGTTCGCGTTCGCCAACGGCGGCGATCCCGCAGTGTTCATCGGATCGGCCGACATGATGCACCGGAACCTCGACCGCCGGGTGGAAGCCCTGGTGCAGCTCAGTGCCGCCGAAGACATCAGCTACCTGATGTCCCTGATCGACCGGTACATGGACGAAGGAACGGCGAGCTGGCACCTCGACAACGAGGGGAACTGGACCCGCCACCACAAGGACGCCGTTGGTACCCCGCTGAGCGATGTTCAGAGCTGGCTGCTGGCGTCCCGTGCCCGCAACCGGTCGGCAGTCCGCCACTGATGGAGTCTGTTGATGGGGCGGGGGCTTCCCCCGCCGAGGAAACGGCGCCGTCGGTCATCGCTGCAGGGGCTATTTGCTGGCGCAAAGAGCAGGGCCAGCTTGAGGTGCTCCTGATTCACCGGCCGCGCTACGCGGACTGGTCCTGGCCCAAAGGCAAGCTGGATCCCGGCGAAACCACTCCCGAGTGCGCTGTCCGCGAGGTCGAGGAAGAGGTTGGCCTGAGGATTTCCTTGGGCATTCCCCTGGCGTCGACCATCTACCCCGTGGCCTCAGGGCCGAAGGTGGTGTATTACTGGGCGGCGCGCACCGAGCGCATGGAGGTGCATCCGGATGGCAAGGAGGTGGACAGGTTCCTGTGGGTCGCCCCGGGCCGCGCCGCTGAATTGCTGACCAATCCCACTGATCGGGAGCCCCTCGAGTCGCTGCTGGCGGCGCACGAAGCCGACCAGCTGGAGACGTGGCCGCTGATCGTGGTCCGCCACGCGAAGGCCACCCCCCGGTCCTCCTGGACCCGGGCTGAAGGGGATCGTCCGCTGGCCGCAACCGGCCGTCGTCAGGCCGCTGCGGTAAGCCGGCTCCTCGAAGCGTGGGGCCCGTCGAGGGTGGTGAGCAGTCCCTGGGAGCGGTGCGTCCAGACCATCGCACCGTATCTGAAGTCCAAGGACATCAAGCTCAAGCTCGCCGATTCGATCACCGAGCGGAATGCTGGACGCAAGCCTGACAAGGCCCGATCAACTGTGGAAAAGCTGTTCGACAAACGCCGGCCGGTTGCGCTGTGCACTCACCGACCGGTGCTCCCGCTCGTCTTCGGCGTGCTTCGCCGCCACCTGCCGGAGTCGCTCGGCACCGCACTGCCGGTGGATGACCCGTATCTCGCTCCCGGCGAGGTGCTGATCTCCCACGTGAGCAGCAAAACTCCCGGGCGCATCGTCGCCGTGGAGCAGTTCAGGGCCTACGACGACTAGCTCCCCGCCCTCGCTGTTGGGTTGGCCGGAGGCCGTTTGACCCACCGCTGCTCGCCTCTCGGCGGAAAGGCGGGTGGCAACCATTAGAGTGGATTGCGTGAGTTCACAACCCATCCCCACCCCGTACGAGGACCTGCTGCGCGACGTGATGGCCAACGGAGCGGTCAAATCCGACCGCACCGGCACCGGCACCCGCAGTGTCTTCGGGAGGCAGTTGCGCTTCGACCTCGCCGACTCCTTCCCGCTGGTCACCACCAAACGCGTGCACTTCAAATCGGTAGCACTGGAACTGCTCTGGTTCCTCCGCGGCGATTCCAACGTCTCCTGGCTGCAGGAACGCGGCGTCAAAATCTGGAACGAATGGGCCGGCGACGACGGCGAACTCGGCCCCGTCTACGGCGTCCAGTGGCGCTCCTGGCCGACCCCCGACGGCGGTCACATCGACCAGATCGCCCAGGTAGTCGAGGCGCTGAAGGTCAATCCCGACTCCCGCCGCCACCTGGTCTCGGCCTGGAACGTGTCGGAGCTGCACAACATGGCACTCCCCCCATGCCACGCGTTTTTCCAGTTCTACGTCGCCGACGGCAAGCTCTCGTGCCAGCTTTACCAGCGCTCAGCCGACACCTTCCTCGGCGTACCGTTCAACATTGCCTCCTACGCGCTGCTGACCCTGATGGTCGCCCAACAGGTGGGGCTGGCTCCCGGCGAACTGATCTGGACCGGCGGAGACGTCCACATCTACGACAATCATGTCGAGCAGGTGAAAGAACAACTGGCCCGGCAGCCCTACCCCAACCCGCAGCTGCTGATCAACCGAAAACCAGAGAGCATCTTCGACTACACGCTGGAGGACTTTGACGTGGTGAATTACCAACACCATCCCACCATCAAGGCACCGATCGCCGTATGAGTTCAGCCAATCGGGGCATCATCGACGCCATTGGACGGGAACCGTTCATCGGCATGATCTGGGCCCAGACGGAGAACGGGGTCATCGGGAAGGACGGCGGCATGCCGTGGCGCCTCCCCGAGGACATGGAGCATTTCAAGCGGACCACCTCCGGCCACCCGGTCATCATGGGGCGGCACACCTGGCAGTCGTTTCCCGCCAAATACCGCCCCCTCCCGGACCGGACCAACATAGTGGTGAGCCGTCACGCGCTCGAGGCCGGTGACCTGGCGGGCGCCGTCGTCGTCGGCTCCCTCGAGGACGCACTCGCCGAGGCCCGGCGCAGTCCCGGAGCCGAACAGATCTGGATCATCGGCGGCGGGCAGATCTACGAGGCCGCCCTGCCGGTGGCCCAGGCCGCGGTGGTCACGGTGATCGAGTCCACCACCAAAGGGGATACGTTCGCGCCAACGCTGGGACCGGACTGGCAGCTCGACGGCGTAACCCCCCATGAGGGCTGGCTCACTGGCGCCAATGGCACCCGGTACCGGATCAGCCTGTGGACACGCGGCCGGGACTAGCTGGCGACGGCCGGGAAGCTCTTCGTAACCAATCAGGGCTCCCGGACGTGCTGACCTAGACTGGCAGCATGACTTCTGCAGTGAACGGTTCCTCAATTGCGCCCAGCGTCGGCTTCATCGGCTGGCGGGGCATGGTCGGCTCGGTCCTGATGCAGCGCATGCAGGATGAGGGCGACTTCCGTCTGATTAACCCCGTCTTCTTCTCCACCTCGAACGCCGGCGGCTCGGCTCCGAGGTTCGCCGAGGGCGCCCCCGCACTGCAGGACGCGTACGACGTCGACGCGCTGGCCAAGCTCTCCATCATCGTCACCGCCCAGGGCGGGGACTACACCGCAGAGGTTTACCCGAAGCTGCGCGACAACGGCTGGGACGGACTGTGGATTGACGCGGCGTCAACGCTGCGGATGGAGTCCAGCTCCATCATCGTGCTCGACCCGGTGAACCGGGATGTCATCGACGCCGGCCTGTCACGGGGGGTGCGCGACTTCATCGGCGGTAACTGCACGGTGTCCTGCATGCTGATGGGGCTGGGCGGCCTGTTCAGCAACGGCCTCGTCGAGTGGGGCACCTCGATGACCTATCAGGCGGCTTCCGGCGGCGGCGCCCGTCATATGCGTGAACTGTTGAACCAGTTTGGCTCGATCCACGGTGCCGTGGCATCCAACCTTGAGGATCCGGCGTCGGCCATCCTGGCCATCGATCAGGCTGTCCTGGCCCAGCAACGCAACCCGGGCCTGGACGCCTCTCAGTTTGGCGTGCCGTTGGCGGGCTCAGCCATTCCCTGGATCGACGCCGATCTGGGCAACGGAATGTCCAAGGAAGAGTGGAAGGCTGGCGCCGAAACCAACAAAATCCTGGGCACCGATGGCGTCGGTGGCGCGCGGATCCCGTTCGACGGGCTGTGCGTGAGGATCGGGGCCATGCGGTCCCATTCGCAGGCGCTGACCCTGAAACTTACCGAAGATGTACCGTTGGCCGAGATCGAGCGGCTCATCGACGCCGACAACGAGTGGGCCACAGTCATTCCCAACACCAAGGAAGCCACGATGGCCGGGCTGACCCCGGTTGCTGCGACCGGCTCGCTGGCCATCCCCGTGGGGCGGCTCCGGAAACTGGAGATGGGCCCGGAATACCTCAGCGCCTTCACCGTGGGAGATCAGCTGCTGTGGGGCGCGGCCGAGCCGCTGCGCCGGATGCTCCTGATCGCCACCGGTAACCTCTAGGCTCTACCCATTGAGCGGCTGACGTCTTTTGACGTTGAAGACTCTTAGAGGGCGCAGGCGATCAGGAGGGGCTCGGGGTGGAGGCGGATCCCGAACCGGTCCTCGACGCCGTCGGCAACCAGGGCGGCGATGGCCAGAAGGTCGGCGGCTGAGGCACTTCCCCGGTTGGTGACGGCGAGAGTGTGCTTGGTTGACAGGGAGGCACGGCCGCCCGCCGCAGCAAAACCGGCATCCTCCGCCAGCCCAAAACCCTTCCCGAATCCCGCCTGGTCGATCAGCCAGGCTGCCGAGAGTTTGACCTCTCCATCGACGGCGGTGGGATACCGCGGAGCGTTGTCGGGCAGCGTCGCGGCGGTCTCGACGTCGACGATGGGGTTGGTGAAGAAGGAGCCGGTGCTGAACGTGTCGCGGTCCTGGGGGTCGAGCACCATCCCCTTGGCACCGCGCAGCTTCAGGACGGCACGCCGGACGTCATTCGCGTAGGCCCGTTCCCCGATGGCAACGCCCACCTCCCGGGCCAGCTCCGCGTACCGCACGGGGGCGCTCATCCGTCCCAGCGCCAGCTGGAACTCGACGGTCAGCACCACGAACCTCGGCGACCCGTTGGTGGTGGTCCGCTTCAGCAGCGAGTCCCGGTATCCGAACTTCAACTCGAAATTCGTAAAGGACTTAACAGTATTGGTCTCGCGATCCCAGGTGCGCACCGTGGCGAGGGTCTGCGAGACATCGGCACCGTAGGCGCCAACGTTTTGCACCGGTGTGGCGCCGGTGGAACCAGGAATGCCGGACAAGGCCTCCAGCCCGGAAAAGGCATGCAGCACCGTGTACTCAACGAGGGCGTCCCACGGCTGGCCCGCCTCCGCCTTGACCATCACCCCACCGCACGTGGCGTCGTCGTCGTTCACCACAAATCCGGTCGTGGCCAGCCGTATCACTGTGCCGGCGAAGCCGTCGTCGGCAATGACGAGGTTGGACCCGCCGGCGATGATCAGCAGCGGGTCACCGGAAGCATCGGCCGACCGGACGGCGTCGATAATCTCCGCCTCGGTCCGCGCCTCGATGTACGTACGGGCGGGGCCACCGACGCCGGCCGTGGTGAGCTGTGCAAGCTGGGTCACCAGATGTGCACCACTGCCTGGGCCTTGACCAGCACCTTCTGCCCTGAGGACGTCACGGTCAGGTCCACCCGGACCGTCGAATTGTCCAGATCCACTGCACCAATTGCGCCGGCCACCTCAATCACGGCGCCGGGGGTACCGAGCGCCGTCGTGTCCTCAACGATGACGGGCCTGGTGAACCGCGTCTGGTAGTCGACGACGGCGGCGGGATCGCCGATCCAGTCAGTGACCAGCTGGACGGCTGCACCCATGGTGAACATGCCATGGGCGATGACGCCCGGCAGGCCCACTCCCTGCGCAAAGTCCTGGTTCCAGTGAATCGGGTTGAAATCACCAGAGGCCCCTGCGTACTTGACCAGATCCTGGCGCGTCGCCTCGATCGTCGCGGAACCGATTTCCTGGCCGACGGTGAGGTCCGCGATAGCGATGCCCATTACTGTTCCTCTCCGCGCACCAGCAGCGATGACGTGGTGGTGGCTGTCTTTTCGCCGTCGGTGGTCGAGATTTCGGCACGGGTGGTGATCATGGCCCCGCCGCCCATCGCGCGGACGGTGTCCACGTGGAGCTCCGCCACCAACTCATCACCGGCCACAATGGCCCGGTGGTGAATGAAGCGCTGGTCGGCGTGCACCACCCGGCTGAAGTCGATGCCGGCGTCGGGATCATTGATAAGCTGCGCGTCAGCGAGTTGCGCAATGATGATCGCGAAGGTGGGTGGGGCCACCAGGTCCCGGTGACCGAGGTTCTGGGCGGCTTCCACCTCGTAATGCGACGGGTGGGTGGCCTTCACGGCGCGGGCAAATTCGCGGATTTTTTCGCGGCCCACAAGGTAGGCGGGGCCGGCAGGATAGCTGCGGCCCTGCAGCTCTGGGTTGATGGTCATGGGGCTCCTGACGGATGCGGTGAAGGTTCGTTTCCAGCCTAGTGCAGTGGGCTACTTCTTCTGGGTACGCGCCTGGTGCCTGCGTCTGGCATCCCGCGCACGCACCACCATGCCTGCCAGATGGGTCACCAGCCCTGCGACGAGCACCGGGATTCCTGTGAAGACTGTCGCATTGCTTCCGGTGATGGCCCCCAGCACGGCGATCAGGATTCCGGCGCCCGTCAGGACGAGTGCGGTGATGACCAGCCGTCGATACAGGTCGGATCCGGTGTCCCAGGGGGTATTCAGCATGAGGTTAAGCCTACCGGGATTGAGCAGGCCCGGCAGGTGTGCGGTATCTATCGGGCACTACCCGTGGCTACCCCAGCTCAGCCTGAGCACGGTTGCTTACCGCATCACTCACCATGGATAGGTCCGGATCGCCTTGGAGACACAGTGGTGGAGCTTTGGGAGGCGCCCAGGAAACCGTGGAGCAACGAGGCCGTTCCCTGCAGGTGATCCTCGGTGGCCTCGTACGCTTCCTTATGGTTACCGCGCAGGATGGCGTCGACGATCTTCTGGTGCTGCTGATTGGAATGCTCAAGGTTAGGCTGCAAGAGGGGAATACAGTCCAAAAGGTCGCTCACCCTGGCGCGGGCGTCAGCCACCGCGGCGGCCAGGCTCGGTGAGCCGCCGACCTCGGCGATGGCCACGTGGAACCTTGCATCCTTGGGCCGGTAGTCGGCAGCGGATGCCCCCGCCACCTCCGCCAGGGTGTCGAGTAAGTGCCGGCGTTGGGGAGCTGACAACTTCGCCTTGGCCGCCAGGGACGCCGCGGCTGGCTCCAGGACGCCACGCAGGATCAGGACATCCTCCACTTCTTCGGCGCTGATGTCGGGCCGCGCTTCCGGGCCCGAATCACGGTTCCGGGCGATATAGGTGCCGCCGTAGCGTCCGCGTTTGACTTCGACATACCCGGCCTTGAGCAGTTCGGCGAGGGCTTCTCGAAGGGTTGCCCGTGATACCCCCAGCAGATCGGCCAGCTCGCGCTCGGCTGGAAGCTTGTCCCCTGCCCCCAGTATCCCGAGCTTGATGTTCTGCAGGAGCCGTTCGATCGTCTCCTCAAAGGCGTTTCCCTGCCTGACCGGCCGGAGGAACCGGGCGGCACCCTCAAATGATTCGGCTTCCATGCCTCCATCCTATTCCGGTCTAAAAATGAGCCAATGAATACCCGGCCGAGCATTGACGTGGCTCGTGATGTGGCTCACACTGAGACGAGCTTCATGGACTAATAAAAGACCATTAGCGTCTTGGGAGAGGGAACGACATGCCATCGAAACATCCGGGCTCCGACGAAACGTACCTCCAGCATCGCCAACTCAAACGCGGGGCGGCCGGGTGGGTGCTGCTGGCCGGTCTTGGGGTGGCGTACGTCATCTCGGGAGACTTCGCGGGGTGGAATCTGGGCCTCGCGGAGGGTGGCTGGGGTGGGCTCCTCATCGCGTTTGTCTTGATGGGCATCATGTACACCTGCATGGTCTTCGGCTTGGCCGAATTGTCCTCCACACTTCCTGCCGCCGGTGCGGGCTACGGGTTCGCCCGCCGCGCGCTGGGCCCGCTCGGAGGATTCGCCACCGGGATGGCTGTGCTGATCGAGTATGCGGTAGCCCCCGCCGCGATTGCGATCTTCATTGGTGGCTATGTCGAGGCCCTGGGGCTCTTCGGCCTGACCAACTCCTGGCCCGTCTATCTGGTGACCTACGCCATCTTTGTGGGCATCCATCTCCGCGGTGTAGGCGAGGCCCTCCGGCTGATTTTCGCTATCACGGCAATCGCCGTCATCGCGTTGGTAGCCGCAGTGATTGGCCTGCTCCCACACGTCAGCGCAGCAAACCTCTTCGACATCGTCCCGGACGGTTCTTCCGCATCCAGTGCGTTCCTTCCCATGGGCATCAGCGGCGTCATCGGCGCCATCGTCTACGGGATCTGGTTCTTCCTGGCGATCGAAGGTGTTCCGTTGGCCGCTGAGGAGACAGCAGACCCCAAAAAGGACATGCCCCGGGGTATCATCGCCGCCATGCTGATCCTGGTGGTCTTCGGCGCCCTGATGCTCATTCTGGTGCCGGGTGCGGGCGGATCTGAGGCTATGAGCACCTCAGACAACCCGCTCCCGGAGGCTCTTCGCCTGGTGTATGGGGAAAACTCGATCCTCGCGGAATTCGTGAACTACGCCGGGCTCGCAGGTCTCGTGGCCAGCTTCTTCTCGATCATTTACGCATACTCCCGCCAGTTGTTCGCCCTCTCCCGCGCTGGGTATCTTCCCCGATGGCTGTCGCTGACCGGGAAGCGGCACACGCCGTACTGGGCGCTGATCATCCCGGGCACTATCGGATTCATCCTTGCTGCGACCACCGGCAACGGCGGGCTCCTGATCAACATCGCCGTCTTCGGCGCCACCGTTTCCTACGTCCTGCTCAACCTCTCCCACATTGTGCTGCGCAGGAAGGAACCCGACCTTCCTCGGGGCTATCGGACCCCCGGCGGAGTTGTAACCACCTCCATCGCGTTGATCCTTGCCTCCGTTGCCGTCGTCGCTACCTTCGTCGTCGATGTGCTCGCAGCGTCGATCACCGCCGGAATCTTTGGTGCGGCACTTCTCTACTACGGGCTGTACAGCCGCCACCGCATCGTCGCAGGCGCCCCCGAAGAGGAATTTGCACAGCTGGCCGCTGCCGAGGCTGAACTGAAGAAGTGAAGACCGCACTGTCCCGCGGTACCCTCCCACCCAAAACCCAGGTCGAAGAAACGGATATCAGATGACAGATCAGACACGCACGACGCAGGCACCACTGGGCATTGATGAGTTGCGGAAGCTGGTGGCCGAAGGCGAGATTGACACCGTGGTGGTTGCCATCACCGACTCGCTGGGGCGCCTTCAGGGCAAACGCTGCGGCGCCCGTTCCTTCCTGGAGGATGTCCTGGGTCACGGGGCGGAGGGCTGCAATTACCTGCTCTCTGTTGACGTGGAAATGAACACCGTCGACGGTTACGCGATGTCCTCCTGGGAGAACGGCTACGGGGACATGGCCATGCGACCCGATGTCTCTACGCTCCGGCTGGTCCCCTGGCTGCCGGGCACGGCCATGATCCAATGCGACATCCTCTGGCCGGACGGCCGTCCGGTGAGCCAGTCACCCCGGCAGATCCTCCGGGCACAGATCGAACGGCTCGAGGCGATGGGCTACCGCGCCCATATCGGCACCGAGCTTGAGTTCATTATGTTCGATGACACGTACGAGGAAGCCTGGAAGACGAACTACGAAGGTCTGACCCCCTCCACCCGATACAACATCGACTATTCCCTCCTCGCCACGGCAAAGCTGGAACCGGTCATCCGAAGTATCCGGACCGGTATGGAAAAGGCCGGTCTTATCGTCGAATCCTCCAAGGGTGAATGCAACTACGGCCAACAGGAAATCACCTTCCGCTATGCGGAGGCCCTAACCGCCTGCGACAACCACGCGTTCTATAAGAACGGGGCCAAAGAGATCGCCGCCCAGCAGGGCAAGAGCATCACCTTCATGGCCAAGTACAACGAACGTGAAGGCAATTCCTGCCACATCCACTTCAGCCTTACCGACCTCGACGGGAAGCCCGTGCTCGCTGGCGACGGCGAGCACGGCTTCAGCCCCATCATGGAACACTTCATCGCAGGCCAGTTGGCCTCCCTGAAGGAAATGGCCTACTT
Organism: Arthrobacter sp. CAN_A1; assembly: GCF_015751665.1. Taxonomy (NCBI): domain Bacteria; kingdom Bacillati; phylum Actinomycetota; class Actinomycetes; order Micrococcales; family Micrococcaceae; genus Arthrobacter; species Arthrobacter sp. CAN_A1. The sequence goes on from NZ_JADOUR010000014.1 coordinate 55,913, forward strand.
CCTGGCCCCCAATATCAACTCCTACAAACGGTTCGTTGAAGGCAGCTTCGCGCCCACCGCGATAGCGTGGGGCCTGGACAACCGCAGTTGTGCGCTGCGGGTGGTCGGACACGGTGCCGGCCTCCGGGTGGAAAACCGCGTGGGCGGCGGCGATGTCAACCCCTACCTCGCTGCCGCTGCACTCATCGCCGCGGCCATCCATGGCATCGAAAACGAGCTCCCGCTTGAAGCCGTCACCCAGGGCAGCGCCTACCAGTCCATGGCAGACCGGATCCCCACAACTATGCGCGAATCCCGTGAGCTGCTGGCGGCCAGCGAGATTGCCCGGAAATCCTTTGGCGACGAGGTCGTTGACCACTATGTGCACGCCGCCGGGGTCGAACTGAAAGCCTACGACAGTGCCGTCACGGATTGGGAGCGGAGGCGTGTCTTTGAACGCCTCTGAACCCTACCGCCCCCGGATCGGGCTGACCACCTACTATCAGGAGGCCGCGTGGGGAGTGTGGACTGCTGACGCCGCCCTCCTTCCAGGCACCTATGTGGAGGCAGTCGTCGCTGCGGGGGGAACCCCTGTGCTACTCCCACCCGTCGGCTCCGACCCTTCTATCGTCGATCTGCTGGACGGATTGATCATCGCTGGCGGGACCGATGTCGGCCCGGAACACTATAGCGCCGAGCCGCATGCACTGACCCTCGCGCAACCCTCCCGGGACAGCCATGACCTCGCCCTAACGCGCGCGGCAATGGCGGTGGAACTGCCGTTGTTCGCCATCTGCCGTGGTGCCCAGATTCTCAACGTCGCCCTCGGTGGATCGCTCATTCAGCATGTCCCGGACGTGTTGCCCGACTCCCGATACCAACCCGCGCCCGGCGTCTTCGGACGTGTCGAGTTCACGACGACGCCCGAAAGTATCAGCGCAGCCCTGTTGGGACCGCGGGCCACAGCCCCCTGTTATCACCATCAGGCTCTCGACCAGGTTGCCGCCGGACTCCGCGTCACCGCAACAGCGGCCGACGGGACCGTCGAAGCCGTCGAAACGACGTCAGGAGGGTGGGTCCTCGGGGTGCAGTTCCATCCCGAGCAGGATCCAGGTGACCTCCGGCTGTTTGAGGGATTCATCGAAGCCGCCCGTACCTACTCCAGAACACGAACGGAGGGAACCATCAATGTCGACCAACACATGTGACGTAGTGAACCCGGCCACCGAAGAGATCATCGAGACCGTTTCCCTGGCCAGCCTCCAGGACACTGACCAGGCGATAGCCAAAGCGGCGCGGGCTTTCGAGACCTGGCGACATGTCGCCCCGGCCGACCGCGGAATGCTCTTGCGCCGTTTTGCCGCGGCGGTGGACGACGATCTGGAAAACCTCGCCCAACTGGAGGTCCGGAATGCCGGTCACACCATCGGCAATGCCCGATGGGAGGCAGGAAACGTCCGGGATGTGCTGAACTACTACTCCGCCGCGCCGGAACGCCACCTCGGCCAACAGATTCCAGTGGCCGGCGGAATCAACGTCACCTTCCACGAACCTCTCGGCGTCGTCGGCGTGATCGTGCCCTGGAATTTCCCGATGCCCATCGCAGCCTGGGGTTTTGCTCCCGCACTGGCCGCCGGCAACACTGTTGTCCTGAAGCCCGCGGAGGTGACCCCGCTGACCGCGCTGCGGATCGGACGGCTCGCCCTGGAAGCTGGCCTTCCAGAGGGAGTTCTGCAGATCATCCCGGGTAAGGGCTCGGTGGTGGGAGAGCGTTTCGTCACCCACCCGTCCGTGCGGAAGGTGGTGTTCACCGGCTCGACCGCGGTAGGTAAACGGATCATGGCCGGCTGCGCCGAGCAGGTAAAACCGGTCACCCTGGAACTTGGGGGCAAGAGCGCCAACATTATCTTCGGGGACGCCAACCTCGAGGAAGCAGTCGCTGCCGCGCCCGGGGCGGCATTCGACAACGCCGGCCAGGACTGCTGCGCCCGCTCCCGAATCCTCGTTCAGGACACCGTGTACGAAAGGTTCCTCGAGCTTCTGGAACCAGTGGTGAAGTCGCTGAAGGTCGGTGACCCCCGCGACGAGAACTCGTTCATGGGACCGCTCATCTCCGCCGCGCAACGGCACACCGTTTCCGGCTTCCTGCCTTCCGGCAGTTCCATCGCGTTCCAGGGGAACGCACCGGACGGTAAGGGATTCTGGTTTCCACCAACGGTGTTGACACCTTCCCGGGAGGACAGGGTGATGCGCGAGGAGATTTTCGGACCGATCGTCGCCGTCGTTCCTTTCGCCGATGAAACCGATGCACTCCGTCTTGCCAACGATTCCATCTACGGGCTTTCGGGGTCCATTTGGACCAGGGACATTGGCCGCGCGCTGCGGATGGCGCGCGGCCTGGACTCCGGGAACCTCTCAGTGAATTCCCATTCCTCGGTCCGGTACTCCACACCCTTCGGGGGCTTCAAGCAGTCAGGACTCGGTCGCGAACTTGGCCCAGACGCCCTGGACGCCTTCACAGAAACAAAAAACGTCTTCATCGCCACCCACCCGTGACTCCGACATCAACATAAGGGAGCCAGAAATGACCCAGCAAACCATCTCCAACCGCCTCGAGGGCCGCAGCGCCGTGATCACTGGCGGCGCCAGCGGCATCGGTTTGGCAACTGCCCGCAGGTTCGCCGCCGAAGGGGCGCATGTCGTCATCGCCGATGTGGACCCGACAGCCGGCCTTCGTGCCGCCGAACAAGTCGGCGGCCTCTTCGTCAAAGTTGATGTGACAAACGAAGAGGAAGTCAAAAACCTCTATACGACCACTAACGAGACCTACGGGCGGGTGGACATTTCCTTCAACAACGCCGGCATCTCCCCCGCCGCCGACGGATCGATCCTGGAGACCGGCATCGATGCCTGGCGCAGAGTGCAGGAAGTGAATCTCACCTCGGTCTTCTACTGCTGCAAATACGCCATCCCCTACATGCAGGCCCAGGGCAAAGGCTCGATCATCAACACGGCGTCGTTCGTCGCCGTTATGGGCGCCGCAACGTCCCAGATCTCCTACAGTGCATCCAAGGGAGGGGTCCTGGCCATGAGCCGGGAGCTGGGCGTCGAGTTTGCCCGCCAGGGCATCCGCATCAACGCACTGTGCCCGGGTCCGGTCAATACACCCCTCCTGAAGGACCTCTTCGCCAAGGACCCAGAGAAAGCCGCCCGCCGCCTCATCCATGTTCCGCTGGGCCGCTTCGCTGAACCGGATGAACTCGCCGCGGCGGTAGCGTTCCTCGCCAGCGACGATTCCTCCTTCATTACCGCATCCACCTTCCTAGTGGACGGGGGAATCTCCGGCGCGTACGTGACGCCCGAGTAAACGGCGCGCACTAGAACAGCGCGGCCTGGACCTCGGGCACCACCGACCGGTACCTTCCCAATTCGATCCGCTGCCCCTTCAACCGGGACAGATCGGCGAGGAAGGGTACGTCCGATCCGCGAATGAACGTCAGCGCGGTGGGACCCACCAGTGCCTTCACCCGGAATCCGTGCTCTCCGGTGGCCAGGTTGTGAGGGTACAGCTGCGCACCCGCTGCTGAAAGAACCTGCGACCACGACGACGGCGCCTCCCACCGCTCGTCCACCACCCGGAACCCGGAGATATCCAGCCCGTCGTGGAGCAGACCCCTGACGCTCCCGGCGAATTCGGCATTGATTCCCTCAAGGACAGGCCCGGTGCGCGGGGACGCCAGCGCCGCGGTCTTCGCCGACGACCGGACGGCCTGCGCCAGGCCCACTTCGCGGGTGACGGCGTCCTCGAGCACCCTCACGATTCGGCCGTCGTCGGCACAGGCAACGTAGCGTGCGACGACGGCGCCCTGTTCAGCCAGTCGATGCCACTTGCGCAGATTCGACGCGGTACCGATCTTGGAGACACCGTCGGCGAAGGTCGCGACGTACAGCCAGTGTTCCTGAGCGAGGTAGCTCAACAATCCATCGGGGGCGATGCCCGACCGGTGCACATCGTGCATGAACCGCAGATCATCGCGTGCAAAGCACCTGCCGCACTGGTAGCCGCGCTCGGCGGTGGCCTGCTGCGGGCAGGCGGTGTGGTCCCGGGAGTCCGGACCATACACGCGGTGAAACCCGAGGCAATGCCGCTCACCGTAACCGCTCAGCACCCGGAAGCCGAGGTCGACGTCCTCCCGACTCGTGGTTCCTCCCAGCGGCAGCTTCAGCTCCTCCTGGGCGCCATCGGGGGTAGCCAGCGCGAGTACAGGCCCTTCCCGGTGCCAGCTCACGCCTCTGCAGAGGAACCGTCCGTCGCCCATCCCTCAACTGTAGACACCCAAGGGAATGCGACCCCGAATGCACTGAAGGACCGGCGGTTCCCCGCCGGTCCTTCAGTCAATGCCATGATGGCGCAGCTGCCTGGTGCAGTTAAGCGGTCTGCCCCGCGTGCTCGCCCTCGGCGATCTCTTCGATCATCTTGTCGTTGAACGCTGGGAGGTCATCGGGGGTGCGGCTGGTGACGAACCCCTGGTCGGTGACCACTTCGTCGTCGGTCCAGTTGGCTCCCGCGTTGCGGAGGTCGGTCTGGAGGGTGTGATACGAGGTGAGGTCGCGGCCGCTGACCACCCCCGCCTCGATGAGTAGCCAGGGTGCGTGGCAGATCGCTGCAACCGGCTTGTGCTGGGCGAAAAACGCCCGGGCAAACTCCTGAGCATCCTTGTCAACGCGAAGGTGGTCGGCGTTGACGACGCCGCCCGGGAGTACCAGCGCGTGGAAGTCATCAGCGCTGGCGTCAGCTACCGCGAGGTCGATGGTGAACGTATCGCCCTTGTCGGTGCCGTTGTAGCCCTGGACCGTGCCGGCGCCCGGGGCAACCAGCACCGGTTCTCCGCCGGCCTGCTTGACTGCGTCCCAGGGGCTGGTGAGTTCAATCTGCTCCACTCCGTCAGTGAGCAGGAACGCGACTTTTTTGCCGGAAATGTTGTGGGGGGACATGCTTCCTCCTGTGTTCAGAACGTCGATGTCGTACACCCCAACACTATGAACACCCTAGACAATAAGCAAGCTGTCTAACTCGGAGGGCCCTGGGGACTAGAGTCCCTCGGCGACCGCTGCCGCGGCTGACAGCCAGGCGCGCTGTGTCGCCGGCCGCAGGGAGCCCCAGCGGATGCGGCCCTTGTGGAGCGCCGCGTCATACGGAATGGTCACGGCCCGGCGGGCGAGCTGCCCAAACCCATCAGCAATCTCCTGCGCCTGCGCAGCGGTGCCGTTCTTGTCGGACTGGCTCACGACGACCACGGCGTTCTGTGACAACTCGGCGTACCGACCCCCACGGGCCTGCAGAGCCTCCAGGAGCAGGGCGCCGGCCTCCGCGTGCTCTTCGAGTGTGGTGGTCGCGATCACCAATTGGTCGGTGTGGTGGATCATCCGCAGCCAGCGCTCGGCTGTTTCGTCGTTGCCGGAGTCGACGATGTTGAGTCTGAAGTACTTCGACGCAACCTCGTGCAGGTCGTCGAAATTGTCGGCGGTGACCTCCTGCTCGGAGGCAAGGACGTCGGGCTTGGAGCGCAGCACGTCGTACTTGTCTTCGGTCTGGTGGTGCACGTAGCGGGCCAGCAGTGCGGACTGTGCCGAGGGAGCCAGCAGCTGATCGGTCTGCGGGAGCAGGTCCATGACGGTGGCGCTGTGCGGGCCCTGCTCGGTACGCCAGCCGAGGGTGCCCCGGGTCTCATTGTTGTCCCAGGCCAGGACCGGGCCTCCGCCGTTCCGGGCGAACACGGAGGACAGCATCACCGTGGTGGGAGTCTTGTTGGCGCCACCCTTGCCGTTGACCACAGAGATGGTTCGGGGACCGGGCCAGTGCTGGCTCACGGCGCGGGTGTTGGCACGTTCCAGGAGTTCCCGCTTGGACGGGGGGATCCGGATGCCCAGTCGGGTGAGGAAACCCCTCAGCCCGGTATCTGCCGGGACCCGCGAGGTGTCGGCGGCAAGGAAGGACTTCCGGCTGGTTGGCTGCTGTGCCTGCTGGGTCGCAGACGGCGCCGGAGCAGCGGCCGACGCTGGAGCACTTGGCACTGGTGCTGGTGCTGCCGGAGAGGACATGGGCACTGACGTCACCGGGGGTGCCGTGACGTCAGGTTCACTTTCAGCAGCTTCAGGCGGGGCAACCCTGTCGGCGAAGCGCGGGACCTCGGAGATGGGCCCGGTGCCCGGGTCGGTCACGGCGGCGCGGCGCCGTCGGGCGCGGGTCGGCAAGTCCTCAGGATTGTCGGAGGGTCCCCACTCGGAGTCATTGTCTGTCATGGGTTCCATCCGTTTCGTGCGCCGCGTACTGGGGTGGTGGGCAATGCCGGTGTGCTCGACCCATCCTATAAGGATGCTGATGGCAGGGGCGCCGGCCCGGCGGGCCCACATCAAAAGAAAGCAGGCCAGCGGCTCTTAGCCTCTGACCTGCTCTGTCTGTAGCGGTGCCGGGACTCGATCCCGGGACCTCACGATTATGAGTCGTGCGCTCTAACCAGCTGAGCTACACCGCCACAAATGAGTGTGCCCGCAGCCGGGCCGTTTGGCCTGCTTGCGGGTCTCCCACTTGAGAGCCCCCCACCGGAATCGATCCGGTGACCTCGTTCTTACCAAGAACGCGCTCTACCACTGAGCTAGGGGGGCAACAGCAGAAAACTTTACCAGCTTCTGCCACCTACACGAAATCAGCTTCCGGCCGCTCGGGCCGGAGTCTGATTTCACCGTCAGATCCCCGGAAAACCGGGGATCTGACGAAATCAATCAGGTACTAAATTACCACTTGTCGCGACGCTGGGTGGTGCCTGCGCCAGCACCTTTACCGTGACGTTCCTTACGGGCACCGTCGCCGGCGCTGTGACCGCCGGAGCGGAAGCCGCCGTCGTGCCCGCGGTCCTTGTTGAACCCGCCGCCTTCGCCCTCACGCTTCTTGAACGGCTTCTTGAAACCGTCGCGGTCGCCGGTTGGCTTGCGGCCCTTGTCCAGTTCGAGGTGGATCAGCTCGCCACCGATGCGGGTCTTGGACAGTGCACGCCACTGGTCCTTGGACAGATCCGCTGGCAGCTCCACCAGGGTGTGGTCGGCGCGGATGTCGATGCCACCGATCTGAGCTGAGGACAGGCCGCCCTCGTTGGCAATGGCGCCCACGATGGAGCCGGGCATGACCCGCTGGCGACGTCCTACAGCGATGCGGTAGGTGGCGTTACCCTCGGTCAGGCTGCGGGTGGGGCCGCGTGAGCCGAAGCCATCCTTGCGGCCCGCAGCCCGTTCCTTCTGCCCTGCTGGTGCAACCGGGATGTCCTTGACCAGGATCGGGTTGCCACCCTGCGCCATGACGGCGAGGGCTGCTGCGATCTCGGTGGCCGGCACGTTGTGCTCGGTCTCGTAGCTGGAGATCAGGTCACGGAAGATTGATACGTCTTCGGTGGCGATGGTCTCGGTGATGCGCTCCGCGAACTTGTTCATCCGCAGCGCGTTGACGGCGTCGGAGGATGGCAGGTGCATCTGCTCCACAGGCTGGCGGGTTGCCTTTTCGATCGAGCGCAGCAGGTACTTCTCCCGCGGCGTGATGAAGAGGATCGCATCGCCTGAACGGCCCGCGCGGCCGGTGCGGCCGATGCGGTGCACGTAGGACTCGGTGTCGTGAGGGATGTCGTAGTTGACCACGAGGGAGATCCGCTCGACGTCGAGCCCGCGGGCCGCGACGTCGGTAGCTACCAGAATGTCGAACTTGCCGTCGCGGAGACCTTCAATGGTCCGCTCGCGCTGCTGCTGGGGAATGTCACCGTTGATTGCTGCAGCCTGGAAGCCCCGTGAACGCAACTTGTCCGCCAGGTCTTCGGTTGCCATCTTGGTGCGCACAAACGCGATGATGCCGTCGAAGTCTTCGACCTCGAGGATGCGCGTCAGGGCGTCCAGCTTGTGCGGGCCCATGACCTGCAGGAAGCGCTGGCGCGTGTTGGTGCCGGTCGAGGTTTTGCCCTTGACCGTGATTTCGGCTGGGTTGTTCAGGTACTTCGACGCAATGCGGCGGATGGCGCTAGGCATCGTTGCCGAGAACAGCGCCACCTGCTTGTCGTCAGGGGTACCGGACAGGATCTGCTCGACGTCGTCGGCGAAGCCCATGCGGAGCATCTCGTCGGCCTCATCCAGCACCAGGTACTGAAGGTTGGACAGGTCGAGCGAGCCCTTGGAGATGTGGTCGATGACACGGCCTGGGGTGCCCACCACTACCTGTGCGCCACGGCGCAGGCCGGCAAGCTGAGGACCATAAGGCGCTCCACCGTAGACCGGCAGGACCGTGAAGTTATCGATGTGCTTGGCGTAGGAGGCGAAAGCCTCGGCAACCTGCAGCGCCAGTTCGCGGGTTGGTGCGAGCACCAGGATCTGCGTGAACTTGCTGGGACCGTTCAGGTCGGCGAGCTCGGCCATCCGGGACAGTGCCGGGATCGCGAATGCTGCGGTCTTGCCGGTACCCGTCTGTGCGAGGCCGACGACGTCGCGCCCTTCCAGCAGCACCGGAATGGTGGCGGACTGGATGGGGGAAGGCTTTTCGTAGCCGACATCGCTCAGGGCTGCCAGCACGCGGCCGTCAAGACCAAAGTCGGTGAATTTGATGTCGTCGGCGTCAGGAGCTTCGACGTTCTGGGGAGCATCCACGACGTCGGGAGCTACAAGAGTTTCGGGAGTGTTATTTTCTGGCATGAGGGAATGACCTTCAGGTAGATGCCGGAGAGCTGGAATTAAAGGATGATTCCAGCCCATGAACATAGAAATCCGGCACTGTTTCAATCCCGCGGCAGGATTTCGCGTCATAACTGGCGGCCGCTATCTCAGCGGTCTGTATGACGTTTTCTTCTAGCCGGCGCTCCCTGATGAATCTGCCCGCATGCTTACTCTGCGAGCCCCAACACAACCTATCCAGCCCAGCAAAATGGGCGGAATTTTAAGGGAATACCGGTGTGGGGGATATTCCAAGTGTACTGCATGGCTGCTCCCGCCCACAGCCACAACGACGGCCGCGACGCGTGAGCCTGACCACACTCGAACCGACCCTCCTTCCGGTTACGCCCTCCGCAGGATCGCGGCGACCACCTTGTGGATCTCGGGGCTCAGCGTCACGCCCTGTTGCTCGGCGGCCAGGAGTTGCCGGGCGGCGTCGGCGTCGAGCCCTGCGAACACCTGGTGCCCGGTGATGCCGTGGTCGGGGCGGTTCACCACGGTGACGGTGTCACCCGCCTGGATTTGGCCCTTCGCAATGACGCGCAGGTATGTGCCGACCCTGTTTTCCTCGGCAAACCGCTTCACCCACCGCGGCTCCTTGAGGAAGCGGGCGAAGTTCACGCACGGGGTGCGCGGCGCGGTGACCTCCAGGACGACATCGTCCCCCACCTGCCAGCGTTCGCCAATGACCGCGCGGCTGGCGTCGATCCCGTCCACCCGGAGGTTTTCCCCGAACTTGCCCGGGCTCATGTCCCGTCCCAGTTCGGCGTCCCAGAAGTCGGCATCCTGCTGCGAATAGGCGTAGATAGCCTTGGATTCGCCGCCGTGGTGTTTCCGGCTGGCCTGCACATCCCCCGTGAGGCCGAGCTTGTGAACATTCACTGGACCGGCCACCGCCCGCTTGTCGATGGCGGTGACGCCGGTGGAATCCTGCGTGGGAAGCAGCGCGTGGACACGGCACACGGCGAGCAGAGAACCTGTTGTCATAGCGTCCATCCTAGGGATTGTCAGGGTTCAAAGCGGTAGCCCATCCCGCTTTCGGTGATGAAGTAGCGCGGCCTGGCAGGATCCGGTTCCAGCTTTTTGCGCAACTGGTTGAGATAAACCCGCAAATACTGCAGCTCTTTCGCGTAGGCCGGACCCCACACCTCGAGCAGCAGTTGCCGCCCGGAGATCAGCCGGCCGGGGGTGGCCACCAGCAGGTCGACGATCTTCCATTCGGTGGGCGTCAGCCGGACCTCCGTATCGCCGCGCAGGGCCGTCCGGGCACCGGTATCGAGGATGAAGTCGGGGGTGCGGATGATCGGGGAGGCGGGGGCGACGGCGCGACGGCTGGCTGCACGGAGCCGCGCCAGTAGCTCGTCGAGGCCGAACGGCTTGGTGACGTAGTCGTCCGCCCCGGCATCAAGGGCATCCACCACGTCGTCCGATCCGTGCCGTGCTGACAGCACGATGATCGGTGTCTGGGTCCATTCCCGGAGGGCGGCGATCACGTCCATTCCGTCCATGTCCGGCAGCCCCAGGTCGAGTACCACGATGTCGGGGCGGGAGTCGGCTGCAGCGGCGAGCGCCGAAGCCCCATCGATTGCGGTGATCGGGCGGTAGCCATGGGCGCGCAGGTTGATCTGGAGGGCGCGGAGGAGCAGCGGTTCGTCGTCGACAATAAGCACCGTGGTCATGGGATTCCTCTCATGAGCCGGTCCCGGTGGCGAGCGGCAACCGAATCCGCAGGGTCAGCCCGCCGCCGGGTGTCGCTTCGGCAACCAACTGACCATTCATCACCTCGGTAAACCCCTTCGCGACGGCGAGTCCCAGGCCCACGCCGGCTCCGGCCGGTGCGTCGCTGGCCCGTTGAAAGGGCAGGAAGATCGTGGCGGCGTCGTCGGCCCCGACTCCCTGTCCATGATCGACGACGCGCAACTCCCCCGCCGGTACGCCGTCGGCGCCACTGCCAACCGTGCCTTCCACCGAGGCGCTGATCACGATGTCCTCACCCCCGGCGTACTTGTCGGCATTTTCGACGATATTGGCGATCACCCGCTCGAGCATGCCGGGGTCCGCGTCGACCGGAGGCAGGTTGCCGGGAACCTCCACCCGGACCCGGTGGGCCGGAAGGCCGGCCAGGGCGCCGGGAATGACATCAGCCCAGTGGACGGCGCGCAGATGCGGGGTGACTGCGTCTCCGGTCAGCCGGGACATGTCGAGCAGGTTGTTGACCAGCGCATCCAACCGGTCGGCGTAATTCTCGATGGTTTCCAGCAACTCCTTCTGCTCATCGGCCGGGAGCTGGACGGCGTCGTGCCGGAGGCTACTGACGGCGAGCTTGATGCCGGCCAGCGGTGTGCGAAGGTCGTGCGAGACGGCACGCAAGATCGCCGTCCGCATCACATTGCCTTCGCTCAGCCGTCGATTCACCTGGGTGCTGGCCAGCAGTTCCTGCCGTTGCCGCATCGCGGTGAGCTGGGAGCCGAAGGCAGTGAGGAGGCGACGCTCCCGCGCGTTCAAGGCCCTGCCATAGAGCGCCAGAACGAGTCCGTCGGGCAGGTCCTCGGTGGTGTCCGCGGCGAACAGGGTGAGGTCTTCTTTTTCGGTGCGTGCATTGCCTGCATTGCCTGCACCTTGTGGAGGGGCACCCGGCCCCCGGTCGCTGGCGGCCAGCGTGGGGGCGGCACCGCCCGGGACGTTCCGATCAAACAACCCCACGGCTGGCACCTGAAAGTGGGCGCGGACGTGGGCGAGGAACCCCTGCAGCGTGTCCTCTGCGGCGAGCACACCGCGCGCCAGTTCACCCAGCGTTGCCGCTTCGGCAGTGGCCGCTGCGGCTTCCCGTGATCGGCGGGCGGCAAGGCCGACCACCAGAGACACCGCAACTGCGACCGCGACGAAAATGACGAGGGTAAACAGGTTCTGCGGGTCGGTGATCTCGAGCGAGCCGACCGGGTCGGTCGAGAAATAGTTGAGGACCAGGGTGCTGAACAGGGCAGCCAGCAGGGCGGGCCACAACCCACCCACCAGTGCTACGGCGATGACTCCGGCGACCTGCAGCAGCACGTCAACGGCGAGGAAATCGCTGCCGAGGGTGAACATCGCCCATTCCAGGAGCGGCGGGAGGATCAAGGCCAGGGCAAACCCGGCCCCCACCCGCACGCGGCCCAGCGTGCCTACCGTGCTGAGGGAAGATGACGACATGCGAGCATTCTGTCAGGGATTCGGGCCAAGGGTTGCAGGTGGCGCCGGGGAGGCGTCACACCTTGCTGTTACGCCGAGAAACCGCCGTCGGCCTTCACCAACTGCCCGTTAATCCACCGGCCGTCCCTGGACAGGAGGAAAGCGACCACCCCGGCGATGTTGGCAGGAGTGCCGAGCCTTCCGGTGGGCTGTTGCTGAGTGCAAGCGCGCCGCACCTCCTCGGTCATCCACCCGGTGTCGACGGGGCCGGGGTTGAGGGCGTTGGAGCTGATGTTGCGGTCGCCGAGTTCCCGCGCGGCGGCGAGCACAATCCGGTCCAGCGCACCCTTCGAGGCACCATAGGGCAGGTTGTTCACTGTGTGGTCGCTGGTCAAGGCGACAATTGCGCCGCCGTTGTCGTTGCATTGCAGCGCGAAGGCGTTGATGAGCTGCCAGGAGGCGCGCACGTTGACGGCGAAGTGCCGGTCGAAGCTCTTCACTGACGTGGTCAGCAGCCCCGAATCAACTCCCTCACAGTGCGAGAGCACCAGCCCGCTCAGGGTGCCCAGCTCGAGCCGGGCAGCGCCAACCAGTTCGCCGGGTGTCTTGGAGTCCTCCAGATCACCGGGCAGAGCGATGACCCGGGATCCGAGGGCTTCGAGTTCAGGAATCAGTTCCTGCAGTTCGGAAGCCGGGTTGGTGGTGGCGTTGACCCGCTGATCGTAGGGGTGCCAGTAGCTCAGAGCCAGGTCCCACCCGTCGACGGCAAGCCGGCGGGCGATCCCCGCGCCGAGACCTACCGTCCGTCCGACGCCGGTAACCAGTGCTGCTTTCCGTGCCATTGCCTGTTCGTCCTTTCCTGGAGTCCGTTTTCAGTCTAGGTGCGCACTGTAAGTTGGAGATCACAACACTCTGAAGCCGAAAGGTCACCACCCATGACTGTTACAGCAATCGTCAATGCCCACGTCGTCCCCATTGAAGGGGTTCCCTTCGACGGGGCAGTGCTGATGGAGGACGGCAAGATTACTGCGCTGGGGGCGGACATCGCCATCCCTGAGGGTGCAGAGGTTCACGACGCCGCTGGCCAGTGGTTGCTGCCCGGCCTCATCGATGCCCACGTACACCTGGGCACCCATGAGGAAGGCGAGGGGTGGGCCGGCGATGACACCAACGAAATGACTGACCCGGTCACCGCCGGTGTCCGCGCGATCGACGCCGTCAACCCGTACGACCCGGGGTTCGACGACGCCCTGGCCGGCGGTATCACCGCCGTGAACGTCAACCCCGGTTCGGGCAACCCCATTGGCGGACTCGCCGTCGCCATCCACACCCATGGCCGCTACATCGAGGAAATGGTGCTCCGCTCCCCCAGCGGACTGAAGTCGGCACTGGGCGAGAACCCGAAGCGGGTCTATGGCGACAAGAAGCAGACCCCCTCAACCCGGCTGGGCACCGCCATGGTGATCCGCAAGGCCTTCATGGACGCCCAGAACTACATGGGCAAGGCCGAGGAAAACGCCCGCGACCCCAAGCTTGAGGCCCTCGCCATGGTGCTGCGCCGGGAAATCCCCTGGCGCCAGCACGCGCACCGGGCTGACGACATTGCCACCGCCATCCGGCTCGCCGACGAGTTCGGCTATGAGCTGGTTCTCGACCATGGGACCGAGGCCCACCTGCTGGCCGACGTCCTGGCCGAACGCGGGATCCCCGTACTGATTGGCCCACTGTTCACCACCAAGTCCAAGGTGGAGCTGCGGGGCCGGTCGATCGCCAACCCCGGGAAGCTCGCCGCGGCCGGCGTCGAAATCTCCATCATCACCGACCACCCGGTGATCCCGATCAACTTCCTGATCCACCAGGCGACCTTCGCCATCAAGGAAGGCCTCGACCGCGAGACGGCGCTGCGTTCCATCACCATCAACCCGGCCAAGGTGCTGGGTCTGGCCGACCGGATGGGCTCCCTTGAGGTGGGCAAGGACGCCGACGTCGTGCTCTGGAGCGGTGATCCGCTGGACGTCATGCAGCGGGCATTGACCGTGTGGATCGGCGGGCGCGCAGTCTACAGCTACGACGTCGACGCCCGCGCCGGCGTCGTCGTCCCCCGCGGCTAGCGTGGCCCGGACCCCGAGGGTGGCCCTGCCCCCGCTGCCCTGGACCCTGAAGCTGAGCGTTGCAGTGTGGCTGGTGGTGGGGGCCCTGTTCCTGGTCGCATCGGGGTCATTCCTCGTGTCTGCGCAACTGCAGGAGCAGGACCGCGCCGGCCTGGTGGGGCTCGGCGTCGTGATGGGGGTGCTGGGGTTGCTGCAGTTCTTCCTCGTGTTCCGGTTGCGGCGGGGCAAGCGCAGCGCGCGGGAACTACTGACAACAACCGGCATCATTGTGGGGTTGCCGGTCCTGCTGCGCGGCACCCCGGGGCTGTCGGTTGTCGCAGTGGTGATGCTGCTGGCCATCGTGCCGCTGTGGCTCCCGCCGAGCAGCGCGTGGCTGCAGGCGATCGACGCGAAGCCGGAGAACAAGTACCGACGGCTGATTCGCAGGACCCTCAGCCCTTTCAAAAAGTCCTAGCTCCCCCTCAACTGAGACTTAACTGACAACGCGCCCGCAGTTCACACTGCGGGCGCGTTTCCTGTCTACCGACTTACAGAGCGCTGAAGGCCTGGTCCAGATCGGCGATCAGGTCCGCGACGTCCTCGATACCGACGGACAGCCGGATCAGGTTCTCCGGCACGGCGAGTTCGGTCCCGGCCACCGACGCGTGGGTCATCGCGGACGGGTAGTTCATCAGCGACTCGATACCGCCGAGCGATTCAGCGAGGGTGAACACGTGCGTCGACTCGGCCACCTTACGGGCAGCCGCCTCGCCGCCCGTGAACGACACGGAGATCATGCCGCCAAAGTCCTTCATCTGGGCTGCCGCAAGATCGTGGCCGGGGTGCTCTGGCAGACCCGGGTAGAAGACTTGCTCCACCTCGGGGCGGCCCTGCAGCCAGTCGGCGATGGCCCGGGCGTTGGAGCTGTGCCGGTCCATCCTGACGCCGAGGGTTTTGAGCCCGCGCGTGGTCAGCCAGGCTTCCATCGGTGCGGAGACCGCGCCCACGGCGAACTGGATGAAGCCCACCTTCTCGGCGATCTCCTCGTTGCTGGTGATCACTGCGCCACCGCTGGCGTCGGAGTGCCCGCCAATGTACTTGGTGGTGGAGTGGACGACGACGTCGGCGCCGAACGACAGGGGCTGCTGCAGGTAGGGCGTCGCGAAGGTGTTGTCGACCACGAGGATGGCCCCGGCGTCGTGCGCGATGGTGGCGATGGCAGCAATATCCGAGATTTTCATCATCGGGTTCGACGGCGTCTCGACCCACACCATGCGGGTGTTGTCACCGACGGCGGCCTTGACGGCGTCGAGGTCCGACATGTCCACTGCTGCGTTGCTGATCCCCCACGGGGAGAGGACCCGGTCGATCAGCCGGTAGGTGCCGCCGTAGACGTCGTTGCCCATGACGATCCGGTCGCCCGGCACCAGGAGCGCCCGGATGAGGGAGTCCTCGGCGGCGAGACCCGACGAGAAGCTGAACCCGTGGGTGGCCCCCTCAAGCGCGGCGAGCTGGGTCTGCAGCGAGTCACGCGTCGGGTTGGTGCCGCGCCCGTACTCGTAGCCGTTGCGCAGCTGGCCGATGCCGTCCTGCGCAAACGTGGTGGTCTGGTACAGCGGGGGGATGACAGCGCCCGTGGTGGGGTCCGGCGTCTGGCCGGCATGGATGGCCCGGGTGTTGAACCCCTGGTTCTCGTCGTGCGTCATGGTGCTCCTTAAGAGGGAAGTCAGATACTCATATAGGTCAGCAAATCGTGGCGCGTCAGAATTCCCACGGGTGACCCCACGAACGTGACCATCAGCGTGTCGGAGTCCACCAGACGCTCGCGCGCAGTGGCCACCGACTCCAGCGAGCCAATCAGCTTCAGCTTGTCATTCATGTGTAGGGAGATCTTGTCGGTCAGTTTGGCTTCGCCGTGGAAAAGCTTGTCGGTGAGGAGGCGTTCGTCGACCGACCCCAGCACCTCGCCCATCTTCACCGGGGGTTCCTGCGACAGGACCGGGATGTTGGAGACGCCGTACTCGTTCATGATGTGGATGACATCGCGGACCGTTTCGGTGGGATGCGTGTGCACCAGGTCCGGCATGTTGCCGTTCTTGGAGCGCAGGATTTCGCCGACCGTCGCTTCGTCGCCGCTTTCCATAAAGCCGTAGGACTTCATCCAGTCATCGCTGAAGATCTTGCCCAGGTAGCCGCGGCCGCCGTCGGGCAGGAGGACCACGACGACGTCGTCGGCCGTCAGGTCCTTGGCCACCCGGAGTGCAGCGACCACTGCCATGCCGCAGGACCCGCCCACGAGCAGGCCTTCCTCGCGGGCGAGGCGGCGGGTCATAGCGAAGCTTTCGGCGTCGGTGACGGCCATGATCTCGTCGGCGACGGTTTTGTCGTAGGCGTCGGGCCACATGTCTTCGCCGACGCCCTCCACGAAGTAGGGGCGACCGGTGCCGCCCGAGTAAATGGAGCCCTCCGGATCGGCGCCGACCACGTGCACCGGACCGCTTGCGCGGTCAGCCGACACGTCCTTGAGGTAGCGGCCGGTACCGCTGATGGTGCCGCCGGTGCCGACGCCGGTCACAAAGTGGGTGATTTTACCGTCGGTGTCGTTCCAGATTTCAGGTCCAGTGGACTCGTAGTGGCTCAGCGGGCCGTTGGGGTTGGAGAACTGGTCCGGTTTGAACGCGCCGGGAATCTCACGGGTGAGCCGGTCGGAGACACCGTAGTACGACTGGGGGCTGTCGGGTGCGACGGCGGTGGGGGTCACCACTACCTCGGCACCATAGGCAGCCAGGACGTTGCGCTTGTCTTCGCCCACCTTGTCGGGCACCACGAACACGCAACGGTAGCCGCGCTGCTGGGCGACCAGCGCCAGCCCGACGCCGGTGTTGCCGGAGGTCGGCTCGACAATGGTGCCGCCGGGCTTGAGCTTGCCCTCGGCCTCGGCGGCGTCGATGATCTTCACGGCAATACGGTCTTTGACGGAGCCGCCGGGGTTCAGGTATTCCACCTTTGCCAGGACGGTTGCGGCAATTCCCTCGGTCACGCTGTTCAGTTTGACCAGCGGGGTGTTGCCGATCAGGTCCACTACGGAGTTCGCATACTTCATACCTATAAAGTTACCGCGAAGTACTCTTGTTCCCGGACGGCGCTGACCTGCCGGACTCCCCACCCGGCCTCGGCCACCGGTGAGAAAGGCTGCCCGTATGCGCCGTTACCTGCTGCCCGCCCTGCTGCCGGGCGCAGCTGTGCTGGTGGTGGTGTCCGGATTCCTTCCCTCGCAGGACTGGCCGAGCTGTGGGAACGGGTCTGGCACATATTGCTGTTTGTGACGGCGATGTTGCTGCCGGGACCGTGGGCGTCGCTGGCCACCCTGCTGTTGGCCGACCGGTTGCGTGGGCTGGGCGTGCCGGTGTCCTGGCCCGGATTCGCTCTCGCCGGTTTGGCGGTCGTGGCGCTGACCATGCCGGCCGCCGTCGTCGTGCTGTGGCTCGCCGCAGGGACGCCGTGACATCGCCGGCCGATCCCGCTGGACGTCAGCCCGGCGTGACACCATTGAGTCATGACCGTTTCCGCTGCGCAGGGCACAGCTCCCGGGTCGGCCGCGCCCGAGTCGCTGGTGTGGGAGCCGAACGGTGCTTACAACCTGAAGGGGACCCTTGGTCCGCTGCAGTGCGGTGCGTTTGACCCCGCGTTCGTTCATCATCTGGGGGCAGCCTGGCTGGCGTTCCGGAACGACGACGGCGCCACGACCCTGCGGCTCGAGCAACGCGGCGAACTTCGCACAGCTCGCGTCCATGCACTGGCGTGGGGGCCCGGCGCACGCGCCGCTCTTGAGGCGGTCCCCACCCTGGTGGGCGGCGACGACGACTGGAGCCACTTCGATAACCCCGACTTCCAGGCGGCGCTGCCTGAGCTGGCCCGCAAAGGCCGCTACCTTCATCCAGGGTTGCGGCTGCCCTCGACGGGCCGGATGCTCGACGCCGGCGTCCGTGTGATTCTTGAACAGAAGGTCACCGGTATTGAGGCCAAGCGGGCGTGGCGTTGGTTGTTGACGCGGCATGGCGATGCGGCACCGCCCGCCCCCGGGGCTCCTCCAGGGCTCACGTTGCCACCCACCGCCGCCCAATGGCGGCGGGTGCCATCCTGGGACTGGCATCGGGCGGGCGTCGACGCTCACCGGTCGGACACCATTATGAAGGCGGCCGCCATGGCCAGCGGACTGGAGCGTCTGGCGGGGGTTTCGTCGTCGGAGCGGGTCACGGCCGCGCTGTGTTCAATACCGGGGATCGGAGCGTGGACGGCGGCGGAGGTGCTGCAGCGGACCCACGGCTGCCCGGATTCGATTTCCGTGGGCGATTACCATTTGGCCGCCTATGTTGGCGCGGCATTGACCGGCCAGCGGACCGACGACGCCGGGATGCTGAAGCTGCTCGCCCCGTGGTCCGGCGACCGGCAACGGGTGGTGCGGATGCTTTATGCGAGCGGCTTCCGGAAACCTACCTATGGTCCGCGGCTGGCACCCGAAGATCATCGCCACCGCTAGGCTTAACGGCATGACCGAACCTGTAGATGTGACAGCAGTATTTCTCCCCAACCCCGGCGAAGTGTTCAGGGTGAAGCTGGCCCTCGACATTGCCATCGAGCAAGTGGTCGAGGAGCCAGGGTGCATCAGATACGAGATCACCGATGTGGCTGAAGACCGCATTGTGCTGACCGAGCGGTGGGAGTCCGAGGAGCTGCTGGCCAAGCACCTGCAGGGTCCCGCCGTGCAGGATCTTGGCGAGTCGCTCAGCGCGCTATTGTCCGAGCCGGCTCAGATCACCAAGAGCGCCTGACGCAAGAAACCCCCGCCCCTGTGACAGGTGCGGGGGTTTCTCTTTTGCGCTGTGCGAGCGCGAAGACTAGCTGGTCTTCTGGTCGTCCTGCACTGGAGCGTCTGCTGCCGGCGCCTCTGCGGGGGTTCCGGCCTGGGCTGCTGCCTGCTGCTGAGCTACCTGCTCGTGGACCTCTTTCATGTCGAGGCCCTTGACGGCGTCAACAAGCTCGCCGAACTGGGTGGCGTTCATCGCGCCTGGCTGGGAGAACACCAGCACCTTTTCGCGGAAGGCCATCAGGGTGGGGATCGAGGTGATCCCGGCTGCGGCGGCGAGGGACTGCTCAGCCTCGGTGTCCACCTTGGCGAAGGTGATGTCGTCGTGCTTCTGGGACACGGCGTCGTACACGGGAGCGAACTGCTTGCAGGGGCCACACCATTCGGCCCAGAAATCAACGAACACAATGTCGTTGGTTTCAATGGTCTCGGGGAAAGTTGCCTCGGTTACTTCAATAGTTGCCATGCTTTAACGCTAACGAAGTTGCGCGCGGATGTCTCCCCGTGTTCGCTCTCGATGAAGAGTGACGGGGCGCGGGAAGGTCTCAGTCCTTGAACAGGGCGCCCTGCAAGGACCTAGCCTGACCTCTCTCCGTGCTGCGGGAAGTCGGGTTTGATCGACCCGCCGCGGCTAAGCGGCCGGCCGTCGTCGCCGTCGCACTTCAAGTGAACCTGATTTGGGCAAAAAAGTAGCCCGTCCAGATCTTGGCGGAGATCTGAACGGGCACTCATCCGGTTTACCGGCGTTTGTGGCAGATACTGGATTCGAACCAGTGAAGGCGTTGCCAGCTGATTTACAGTCAGCCCCCTTTGGCCGCTCGGGTAATCTGCCAAACGTCCTCATAATTGAGGTTTGCCCACGGTAAACCGCGGGCAAGATAACTTTACAGAAAATCGCCCCAAGAATCGAATCGCGCTGAGACGGACCTCAAACAGCCCCGATTCGGGCTAGAGCCCGGCCTGGACGCGGCGCTCGATCTGCGCGTAAAAAGCATCGGCCTGGCTGGCGGTCACCGAGCCCAGCGCGACGGCGTCGTCGAGTTCGGACCTGACCCCCGCCAGCCGCTCGGCGCTGGCAGACATCTGGTAGGTGACCCCAACTGCCGATGATGGCCCGGCCGCGGCCGCGGGCATCGCAGAGAGCCCCGCAATGGAGACCGCCGACGACGCCGCGAGGAACGTGCCGGCAACCGCGTGCCGGACTCGAACTTGGTAGCGTACCCGCGGCTTAGTGCTCATGGTCTTTCCTCCAGGTTGATCACTCAACCCAAGACTTCCATGGGCGATTGTGAGCAGGCACTGGGGTTCCTGTTGATCTGCTGTGAGTCGTTCCACGAGCCGATCCGCGGAGAACCGATTAGGCTGGGAGCAGATCCTTCTCCCTACCCCAAGGAGCCATTGTGGCGAGCGAATCCACTTTTGATGTTGTCAGCAAAGTAGACAAGCAGGAAGTTGCCAATGCCCTGCACCAGGCGCAGAAGGAGATTGTCCAGCGCTACGACTTCAAGGGCATCGGCGCGGAGGTGGACTTCAGCGGCGAAATGATCCTCATGAAGGCCAACTCGGAAGAGCGTGTCCTCGCAGTCCTGGACGTACTACAGTCCAAGATGATCAAGCGCGGCATCTCGCTGAAGTCGCTGGACACCGGTGAGCCTTACGCCTCAGGCAAGGAGTTCCGCCTGGAAACCACGATCAAAGAGGGCATTGCCCAGGATGTTGCGAAGAAGATCAACAAGCTGATCCGAGACGAGGCTCCCAAGGGGGTCAAGTCCACCATCCAGGGCGACGAGCTGCGGGTCAGCTCCAAGTCCCGCGATGACCTGCAGGCCACCATGTCGCTACTCAAGGGCTTCGACGAAGCCGATCTCCAGTTCGTGAATATGCGCTAGGTAGCTAACCAGCCCTTCGAAGGTGGCGTTCCCCCTCCCGGGGAACGTCACCTTTTTTGTGCTTCTCGGGTCTACATTGGATAAATCCTTTGACATTTGTTACCTGTGTCACTCACACTTTGAAAACAAAAGTTGTCTGGCAGGCTACAAGACGGCAGACCGCCGTCGACCTTTCGAAGAAGGATTGCATTCAATGACCGAGCTTTCTGGCCTGACCCAAGAGGACGTCGAAGTTGCTGCCGCTGGCGTCGTCGCAGCGTTTTCACAGACTGACACTGAAACCTATTTCGCGTCGTTCAGCCCCGACGCCACCTTTGTGTTCCACACCGAGGACCGGCGGCTTGAACAGCGGGCCGACTATGAGGCGCTCTGGCAGTCATGGCTCGTGGAGGGATGGCGGGTGACCGAGTGCCTCAGCAGTAACCAGTCAATCCAGCTCCTGGGCGACACCGCCGTCTTCTGCCATGACGTGTTGACCACCATCAACACCGGCGAGACCACCCTTGAACGGGAAACCATTGTCTTCCACCGGGACGACGCCGGATCCCTCCTCGCCGTCCACGAGCACCTGTCACCCCTCCCCGACTCCCCCGAATCCAGGTAGCACCATGACCACATCACAGAGCACCGGACACTCCTCCGGCTCAGCATTCTCCCGTCTGTCCAACCACCTCGAGAAGAACTCCGAAGGCTTCGGCCCCATCAGAGGTACCCTCGGCGCAGGCCGGATGGGCATGATCTGGCTCGCCGCCAATTTGGTGGTCACCACACTGCTCACCGGAACACTCTTCGTTCCCGGCGTGTCCTGGCCCCTCGCCGTCGGGCTAATCATCCTCGGCACGGTCATCGGAGGCGCCGTCCTCGTCCTGGTCGGCAATATGGGTACCCGCACCGGGCTCCCCACCATGTCCCTGACCAAGGGGTCCTTCGGGCTCCGTGGTTCATTCCTTCCGGTGGCCGCGAACGTGGTGATCCTGATGGGGTGGAGTTGGGTGCAGGCGATGCTTGCCGGAGTCACCGTCAACTTCGTGGTGGAGCAGGCGACCGGTTTTTCCAGCCCGATCCTGTTCTCGGTGCTGTGCCAGCTGCTGGTCGTGTGTCTGGCGATCTTCGGCCACGCCGGCATCGCCCGGGTCGAGCCGTGGCTTGCCCTCGTGATTCTCGCGTTCATGGCGTACATCTTCGTGACCGCATTCACCGCGTTCGCGCCGTCGGACTTCGCGGGCCTCCCAGCCGATCCTGAACTCGGCTGGTCCGGCGTGGCAGTGCTCGACGTCGTCATCGCCACCGCGATCTCCTGGACTGTCCTGTCCGCGGAGTTCAACCGCCTGGCCAAGTCACAGGCTGCCGGCATGATCGGTTCGGGCATCGGTTACACGCTGTCAACGGTCCTGGCCATGGTTCTCGGCGCGACCACTGTTGCCTATCTGGTGCTCGACGGCGGCGAGGCAGTCGCGTTCGATCCCACCGCGATCGTGGCAGCCTTCGGAACTCCGCTGGCCGTGGTGATCTTCCTGTCCGTCATGGCGACCAACACCATGGTGGTGTACGGGATGGTGTCCTCGGTGGTGAACATGGTGCCGTCCAGCAAGGTGAAATTCCTCCCGACGGCCCTGGTCCTCGGCGCGATTTCCATTCTCGGATCGACCTGGCTGGCGCTGCTGGATCAGTTCACGTCATTCCTCGTCATCATTGGTTCGCTGTTCATTCCGGTATTCGCGGTCATGCTGGTGGACTACTACATTGTCCGCAAGCGTCACTACACCAAGGACATCCTGCGCGGCTCCGGCGGCGACTACTGGTACTTCAAGGGCGTCAACATCGCTGCCGTGGCTGTCTGGGTGATCGGGGCCAGCGCGTCGCTGATCTTCACCTATTCGGTACCGAGCCCGATCGGCGCGACCATCCCCACCTTCATCATCTCCGCCGGCCTCTACCTGGCGTGGGCTCTTGCGGCCAAGCGGATTGTGTCCGGGACGCCTGTGCACTCGCACCTCAGCGACTCTGTGGCACCGGTGGGCGCGGATTCCGGGCGACGTGCGGCTCGTTGATCTTTCGCATCCCATTGTCACGGGGATGCAGGTGTTCCCGGGCGATCCCGAGGTAACGATCACCGTTGCTGCCGAGATTGTTGCTGATGGGTTCCAGGTGGCCGAGGTGCATGCGGGCACCCACACCGGAACTCATCTGGACGCGCCACTGCACACCATCGAGGGTGGCGCGTCAGTGGATCAGATCGACCTCAGCCGGTTAGTCGGCGTGGCCCGGATTGTTCGGCTTTCTCAGGTTGAACCCGGTCATGTCTTTGTCTGGTCCGACGTCGAAGCGCAGCTTTCCGATCTGGACTCCGTGGCCATGGTGCTGTTCCAGACGGGTTGGTCCGCGCACTTCGGGACGGAGATGTATCTGCGACACCCAGCGTTCGACGCCGAGATCGCGGTTCGTTTGTTGGATCGCGGCATCTCGGTGATTGGCGTGGATACGCTCAACCCGGATCTCACTGATCTGTCCGGCGCCGACGTGGATCTCCCGTTTCACCGGGCTCTGCTGGGCGCTAACGGTGTGATCGTTGAGAACCTGACCAATCTTGCGTCAGTCGATTTTGCTGACCCTTGGGTGTCGGTGCTGCCACTGCCGTATCAGGGGATGGACGGTTCTCCCGTCCGCGCCGTGGCGATGGAGCGTAACTCTCCCATCGAGGCGTGAGATCCGGCGGGTCCGTCCCCTCCTGACCCGCCAGATCTCACCACTCAGCGACGGGTGTCCGGCAGATGCAACCGGGCACCTCAGCAAGGGACGGCAGACCCGTCGGGCTGTGTGACTGAGTCAATACGCCAGGCAGCGCCATCCCAGAGCAATGAGTACTGCAGGTTCCAGACTGAACAGGTTTGTCCGTCCGTTCCGTGGATCGCGGCCTGCTCGGTCCGCAGCAGGACGCTGGCCGTGAGGGTGTCCCCCTCACCGCTCACATCAAACACATTCAGTTCGCGCCAATACGAGGTCCCCAACTCACTGCTCCATTCCTCAACTGAGCTCATCGCCGTCTGCATCTGCTCG
Organism: Arthrobacter sp. CAN_A1; assembly: GCF_015751665.1. NCBI lineage: Bacteria > Bacillati > Actinomycetota > Actinomycetes > Micrococcales > Micrococcaceae > Arthrobacter > Arthrobacter sp. CAN_A1. The sequence goes on from NZ_JADOUR010000014.1 coordinate 79,705, forward strand.
GTAAACACGGCGTACGCAGTGTCGTAGGCCGCCCTATTTATCCCTTGGCCATGAATCAGCAAACTCTGCGCCACGTTGGTCGCCTGATCATGCGAGGAGTCCACAGCGATGATGATGTCGCTGCCACCGTTCGGCGTCGTGGTCCCGCAGTTGGCTGCCGCGACCGGCACAGCGCGCTGCTGCCATTCGGTAGCCGCCGCCGCCGCACGAGGTGCGGTGACTGCATACCCGGTGCCTTCCGCGCTGTAGTCGTCCGCATCGCGGGTTCCCACAACCCAGGCCTTCTTTGAGGAAATGACACCGACGACGCTGCCGTCCACCTTGATCAGCGGTCCTCCACTGTTTCCTGGGTTGAGCGCGGTATCCGTTTGAATGAGATCGCTGATGTTCGCGTTTACGCGGTCCAGACCGCTCACGTTGCCTTCCGTGAAGGTCAGGTCAGCTCGAAGAGGGAATCCCAGCGCGGCGACGTTTTCTCCGATCATCGGTTCGTTCTCAACCAGGGTGAAAATGTGCCCTTCTACGTCCCGTGCGGTCCGGAGGAGTGCGAGATCCGCCGCCTGATTGATACCCAGGACATCCGCGCTGACCACCTCCTGACCGACTGCCACGTTGATCGCTGCCGCACCATCGACAACATGGGCGGCAGTGAGGATCAGATCATTGTCAATCAGGAACCCTGTTCCCAGTCCACTGCTCGTGCAGCTATTCACACTGATTCGCGCCACCCCTGACTGGACCAGGTTTACCGTCTGGGCCCAGCTTTGCGGCTCAGCAGGTTGGGCCGGATCCGTGGTTGGTGGAGGCTCTGTGGTCGGCGCAGGAGCGGTGGTTGGAGGCGTGGTTTCCGTAGGACTCCCGGGTGCTGGTTGAGTCGTCGACGACGAGGACACCTCCGGAGCATTGCCCGGAGGTGTCTCCGACTGCGGATCGGAAATAGTGACGCAGCCGGTAAGCGCGACAGCACCCAAAGCCAAAACCATCGTGGTGCGGACAAACGACCGAGAACTCACCATAGCGACACATCCTTGCTAAAGCTGGCTCGCCATATCGAGAATAAGCGCTGCCTAGGTGAAGAGCTACCCTGCGGTTGACAGGTTCGAGCGAGTATACAGATCACGCACAACCGCGACCAGAGTCTTCCTTTCCCTCAGCCCCGTGCGTCGGCGTAGCGCGGCGCCATGGATTCCATCTGCTCCATCACGAGCTTGATCGCCGCTGGCTGCTTGTCGGGCGGATACCCATTCTTCACGAGCAGCCGTTTGATGGAAGAGCGCAGCTTCGCCCGGACGTCGTCGCGCACGGTCCAGTCGGTTCGCACATCGCGCTGCATCACTGCCACCAGGTCCCGCGCAATCTGCGCCAAGATCCCCTCCCCCTGTACCTCCACCGCCGACTCGTTCTGCGCCACTGCGTCGTAGAAGGCGAGTTCGTCTTCGTTCAGAGGGGGTGAAAACTGCGCGCCGCGGGCAGCCTCGGCAGCAACCTCCTTTGCCAGCGCGACCAGTTCAGCGATGACCTCGGCCGAGGTGAGCTGCTGGTTTGTGTACCGGTTCATCAGCTCCGTGATGCGTTCCGAAAACGCCCGCTCACGGATCACGTTGTTGCGGGTGGTCTTCGCCGACTCTTCGGCCACCAGTTTCCGCAGCGCTTCGATGGCGAGCTGGGGGTTCCGGGCCTGCTGCGTCTTCGCGATGAACTCAGGCGTCAGGTCACCCAGCGACGGTTTGGGCATTCCTGCGGCTTCGTAGATGTCGAGGATCTCCCCGGTGGAGGTCGACGTCGCAATCAGGTCCCCGAGCAGCCGTGCAATGTCCTCGGGCACTGGTTCACCGCGCGCCTGCCGGTCCGCGCCGTCGAACTTCGCCATATAGACGCGAATCTCCTCGTACACCTGGATCTCCGGGCGAAGCTCGGCCAGGTTCTGGGCTCCGGAACACAACGCCCAGGCCCGGGACAGCTGACTCGAGGCCTTCCGGTACCGTTCCGCGAGGGTCTCAGCGCCGTCGTCGGGCTGGTTACCCGGCGTCAACGCGCTCCGCAGGTAGTTGACCGAGCCGGTGACGGCATTCTTGAAGGCTTTGGGCGTGCCTGCACGGTAGACGGCACGCCAGTCATAGCCGGCAAGCATCTCGCGCAGCATCTCCACCAGCGATGTGGTGAGTTCCACAGCCTCGTCGATGTTCCTGCCGATGGGCTTGTTCTGCTGGTCGGTCTTGGAATACTCGGCCAGCGCCTTGGCCAGGTTGTCCGCCAGCGGCGCATACGCCACCAGCAGTCCATCCTGCTTGCCGCGGAACGTCCGGTTTACCCGCGCGAGCGTCTGCATCAGCAGGGCACCCTTCAGCGGCCGGTCCAGGTACAGCGTGTGCAGCGGCGGCGAGTCGTACCCGGTCAGCATCATGTCCTTGACGATCACTATCTCAAGTTCGTCGTCGACGTTTCGCAGGCGTTCCTTGACGGTCGCGTTCGCCGAGTCACGCCGCACATGGTCGACCACCGGGGGAACGTCCGACGGCGTCCCGGAGTAGACCACCTTGATCTTGCCCTTGTCGAGATCCTCCGAGTGCCAATCGGGGCGCAGCGCAATGATGGCGGCATACAGGTTGGCGCAGATTTCCCGCGTTCCGCCCACAATCATGGCCTTGCCCGGCGACTCAATGAATTGGCGCATCTTGCCCGAGCGATTCTCCCAGTGCGTCACCAGGTCCCCGCCTAGGGCGGCAATGCGTTCCGGAGCACCGTAGACGGCGTTCACGACGGCGACGCTCGCCTCGATCCGCGCCCGCTCGGTGTCGTCGAGGCTGCGGGTGATGTCATCGGCCGCCTGGTCGAGGGTCTCCTCGGTGACGTCCCGGGCCAGCGCCACCTTGATCAGCCGTGGTTCGAAGTACACGGGAACGGTGGCGCCGTCGTCGACCGCCCGGCTGAGGTCGTAGATATCGATGTACTCGCCGAAAACGTCACGCGTGTTGCGGTCGTCAAAGGAAATGGGCGTCCCGGTGAACGCGATCAGTGTGGCCCGCGGCAACGCGTCGCGGAGGTGGCGGGCGTAGCCGTCGAGGTCGTCGTAGTGGCTGCGGTGCGCTTCGTCCACGATCACGATGATGTTCCGCCGGTCAGAGAGCAGCGGATGGTCCACGCCGGCGTCTTTCTCCACCTGGCTGCGGCCGAACTTCTGGAGCGTGGTGAAGTAGATGCCTCCCGTGGTTCGGCTGGAGAGTTCCTCGCGCAGCTCGGCCCGGCGGCGGATCTGCTGCGGTTTCTCCGGGAGCAGGAGGCTCTGCGCAAAGGTTTCGTACAGCTGGCCGTCGAGCTCGTTACGGTCGGTGATCACCACGATGGTGGGGTTCAGGAGCTTGGGGTGCCGCGTGACCTGGTTGGTGTAGAGCTCCATTTCCATGGACTTGCCCGAACCCTGCGTGTGCCAGACGACGCCCGCCTTGCCATTGCTCGCAACCGCAGTGACGGTGCTGCCCACGGCCTTGGAGACCGCGAAGTACTGGTGGGGCTTCGCGATGCGCTTACTCAGCCCGTCAGCGTTTTCATCGAACGCGGTGAAGCTGCGGGTCAGCTGGACGAACCGCTCGAGACTGTAGAGGCCGTCGAGGGCGAGGTCCAGTTCGGTGACCGGTTCGCCGTCGACGACGGCGTCACGCGCCACCGGTTCACCGTCGTCGTCGACGTTCCACGGCGAGAAATGGTTCAACGGGGTAAACGGGGTGCCGTACTTGGCGAGGATTCCGTCCGAGGCGAGGGTGAAGACGCAGAAGCGGAAGGCGAGCGGGAACTCGCGCAGGTAGGTCTGCAGCTGGGCGTGCGCGGCGGGCACATTGGCGGAGCGGCTCCCCGCCCTCTTGAGTTCGATCACGCTGACGGGCATCCCGTTGCAGTAGAGCACGACGTCGAACCGTCGTTTGTAGTCGCACTGGCGGAGGGTGACCTGGTTGACGGCGAGCCAGTCGTTGTCGTCGGCGTCGGCGCTGAGGACGCGGAGGGTGGGATTGTGCTCGGTGCCGTCGGTGTCGATGTAACTGATGCCGCGGAAGCCGTCGGCCAGGTAGGTGTGAATGCGGTGGTTCTCGGTGATCGCGTCGGTTGACTTGGGGGCCGCGATCTCGGCGACGGCCTGTTGCAGGTACTGCTGCGGAACGGTGGGGTTGAACTTTCGCAACGCAGCGAGCAGCCGTGGCCGGATGAGTAGGTCATCCCAGGTGTCGCGCTCCCCCGATCCGGGGGCGATGGACTCACCGGTTCCCGGGCGCCAACCCAGTTCGGCCAGTTGATCCATTGCGAGGCCCTCCCAGAGCGCTTCGCTGAGACCTGTCACTGCTGTCATGCTATTTCCCCCAGTGTGTTGCCGTTCACTGGGTCCAGTCTAGGTTCGCCGGGCGACGACTCATGACGGATTGGGGTAGCTGGGCCACTTCGGCACCCTGCTCCAGCCTCAGGCGCGGCCGGTCTCATGAGCCCACATGGCCAACTCGACCCGATTACGCGCGCCGAGTTTTCGCATGAGGCTGGCAAGGTGGGTTTTGACGGTGCTCGGGGTGATGTAAAGCTCGCTGGCAATCTCGCCGTTGGTGCGTCCCCGGGCCACAGGAACGAGGACTTCCTCCTCGCGTGCGGTGAGAGCTTCTATCGGCTGCCTCGCTGGTGAGGTCTGTGCGTGGGCAAACGCTGCGAGCAGTCGGACGGTCACGCTGGGTGCGATCAGCGCGTCTCCGTCGGCGGCGGCGTGAATGGCCTGGGTCAGGAGGGCGGGTCCGGCGTCCTTGAGCAGGAACCCGCGTGCGCCAGCCTTGAGCGCCCCGTGGACATACTCGTCAAGGTCGAAGGTGGTGATGACCACGATCGGTAGGGGGTCGGTGACGTCGGGGCCGGCGAGACGTCGGGTGGCTTCGATACCGTCCATCAGCGGCATGCGGATATCGAAGAGTCCGACGTCGGGGCGCAGCTGGAGCGCCAGACGGACTGCCTCGCGCCCATCGGCAGCCGCGCCGACCACGTCGATGTCGGGTTGGGCGTCGAGCAGCATCGTCAGCCCGGTGCGCACGATGGGCTGGTCGTCGGCGATGAGGACTCTGATGCTCATCGTGGCCCCCGGGTGGTTCGAGGCAGGATCGCCTCTACCCGCCAGCCCCGCTCGGCGGCGGGGCCTGCATCAAAAGTGCCGCCGAGCAGCATGGCGCGCTCGCGCATCCCCACCAGGCCGAAGCCTGCAGCTGCGCGGCCGCCCGCGCCGGATGAGCCGTCGTCGTCGATAGTCAGCCGTACCCGGTCGGCGTCGCCTGTGACGGCGACGGTGACCTGGGTCGCATGGCGGGCGTGGCGTCTAGCGTTGGTGATGGACTCCTGGGCCAGGCGGTAGATCGCTGCCCCGACCGCAGGGCTGAGGTCATCGAACTCACCAGAGACCGTCACCCTGACGCAGGGACGCATCTGGCCATCGGTGGCGAGCTGCTTGAGCTCGGCCACGCCAGGCTGCGGCGCGAACTCAGTGTCCTGTGAAACGCGGAGCACGCCGACGATGGCGCGCAACTCGGTGAGGGTGCGGGTCGCCGCGTCCTCGATGGTGACCAGGGCTTCGATGGCACGCTCGGGGTCGATGCGCGCGATGGCACGTCCTGCCTGAGCCTGAATCGCGATACCCGAAACGTGGTGGGCGACGGTGTCGTGGAGCTCCCGGGCAAGCTGTTCGCGTTCGCGGGCCTTGGCCTGGTCGATGTCGCGGATCCGGGTCCTCGTGCGATAGCGGATCGCGGCACCAAGCGCTGCGGCGAACAGGAAGAACGCGTATCCGGCAACCGCCTCCGCCAGGCCGATGGGATCGGCGACGGCGACGTAGGTGATAGGTAGCCAAAGCAGGATGACGCCGAGGCCGCTTATGGCTTCCCGACCGGAGCCCCACCGGAACAAGGCGTAGGGCAGGATCAGCGCCGCGGACATGCTGTTCAGCAGGTCCCCTTGCAACCCGGTCAGGATCCTGACGATGTCGACGATCGTCCACGTGCCGAAGCAGACCGCAACCGCGACGAGCGGGCGCGTGCGTCGCCACAGCAGGGGTCCCAGGACAGCGAGCACCGCGATCAGCAGCAACAGGGGCGGCGCCAGGTCCTGGCGAAGCACCACTTCCAGCACGGACCAGCAGAGCAGGACCGCGACCAAGGCCCAGTCCCGAGGCCCCCTACCCGAGGGGTCCGCAGGTCGGGGCTCAGCCCACAGCGAGCGGAGCGCGTTGGTGGCCATCTGATCAGTCTAGGCAGCCCGCGTGATCGGGGTATCGGCCGAAAGTACGAGAGCTCGGCTGCACCAACGGCCAGGTCAAGTCTGGCTCTGGGGCTGATGTGCCCGATGCCGGCATCCGTGAAGGTGGAAGCACCCACCCCACCGAGTCAAGGAGAAATCAGATGAGAACACCTCAATCCCACACCGCACAATTGAATCCACCGTCCCGCAGCGCGCTGGAGAATCTGCGCATGCCGGTGCAGGCCAAGATCGCAGCAGCATGGGCCACGTTTATGTTTCTCTACATCTACGTCGACGTCCTCAACTTCTTCAAGCCCGGCGTCGTCGACGGCATCCTGGATGGCCGCCTCTGGGAGTTCGAAGTCAGCGCGACGCTAGTGACCGCTGCCCTCGTGTCCGTGTCGATCCCGGCGGTGATGGTGGTGCTTTCCATGACGCTGTCCGCCCGGGTAAACCGGGCCACGAACCTCATCGTTGCATCGATCCTCATCCCCTACTCGATCGTCAATGTCGTTGGGGAGACCTGGGAGTGGGCCGCGTTCTACGGCTTCTCCATCGGAGTCGAGGTGCTGATCCTGGCCTTCATCCTTCGCTCCGCCTGGACCTGGCCGCGCACCGCACCGTTGACGACGACGGCAGCGAGCCTCGACATCGAGACACACCGCACGGAAGGATCGAAATGAGAGCTGCATCTGTCACCCGATACGGCCCGCCGGAGCGTATCGTCATTTCCGAAATTCCATTGCCCGAGCCGCGCCAAGGAGAGGCACTGGTCCGCGTCGAGGCCGCTGCGGTCACCGCTGCCGATGCGCGTCTGCGAGCCGGCCGCTTCCCGCAAGGTTTCGGCTTGCTCGCGCGTCTCGGCATCGGCTTCCGTGGCCCGAGAGCGCGAGTGCTGGGCAGTGCGTTTTCCGGGCGCATCGAGAGTGTCGCGCCGGGTGAGATGCGCTTCGCCCCGGGGGACGAGGTGGCCGGCATGAATGGCTTGCGGATGGGCGCCCACGCCGAGTATATGACCGTCCGAACGCAAAAACTGGTGCGCAAGCCGGACGAGTTATCGCACGAGGATACTGCCGGAGTTCTCTTCGGGGGCGCAACGGCGTTGTGGTTCCTCCGCGACCGGGCCGGGGTGAAGTCTGGGGACCGAGTGCTCATCAACGGGGCATCCGGCGCGGTCGGTTCGAGTGCGGTGCAACTCGCGAGGTACCTCGGCGCCACCGTAACGGCCGTCACCAGTTCGCGAAACCGAGACCTCGCCGTTCGTTTGGGGGCCGGCCGGGTGCTCGACTATGAGGAAGTGCCCGTCGCGACAATCGACGACCACTTCGACGTGGTCTTCGATGCTGTCGGCAACCTCTCCCGATCAGAGGGGCTGCGCCTTCTCGTTCCGACGGGGTCGCTCCTCCTGGCGGTCGCGAGCCTGTTCGACACGGTCCGTGCCCGCGGGCGGGTCCACGCGGGCCCCGCACCTGAGCGGGGCGACGACTTCGCGTTCCTCCTGGACCTCGTTGTAAGGGGAGATCTAGATACGGTCACCGAGGTCGTCGGTGGACTGGAGCGCGTACGGGAAGCGCATCGACGCATCGACACCGGTCGGAAGGTCGGGAACCTGGTGATCCTTCCTCAGGTGAAGGAGGATGCAGCGCAATAACAATGGAGTGGGAGCGAATCGTGCTGACGGGCGGCGGGCCAGCCTGATGCTGGTCTACCTGCTCGGCGACGTGCCGAGCGATCCGTCGGACAGTTCCTTCTCCAGCGATTCGATGCTCGGGAGGCTCGATGTAAACTCCTTCGGCAACGACTCGATGATCGCGGATTGCCATTGAGCGACGCCGATGGGCGACTTGTAGCCACGCACCGCATATTCGGCGACGACGTCGTTCTTGGTCTTGCAGAGCACCAATCCAATGGTCGGATTGTCTTCGGGACCGGCTACAAGGTCATCGACGGCTGCCATGTACATGCCGAGCTGGCCAAGGTAGGCGGGGTCGAATTTGCCGGCTTTCAGTTCGATCACCACATAGCAACGCAGTTTCAGGTGGTAAAACAGCAGGTCGGCGAAGAATTCGTCGCCGCCAATGACCAAGCGGACCTGTTCGCCAACGAAGGCGAACCCCTGGCCAAGTTCCAGCAGAAACTTCTCCACGTGTTTGATCAGCTGATGCTCAAGCTCGCGTTCGTTGTGCAGCTCGGTCAAACCCACGAAGTCGAAGATGTAGGGATCCTTCGTGATCTGCTGGGCGAGGTCAGAATCCAACGGCGGCAGGGCTGCAGCGAAGTTGGTGATCGCCTTGCCGGAGCGCTCGTGCAGCCGGGTTTCGATTTGGTGAACCAGGATGTTGCGGGACCAGCCGTTTTCGACGGCAGCGGCGGCGTACCAAAGACGGGTTTCCGAAGTACCAACTTTTTCGATGAGTGCAATCTGGTGGTACCAGGGCAATTGTGCAAGCGGCGCTTGCACAATTGCCTCTTCAGACCAGACAGATGCGAAGCTACGCATGTACTTCAGATTACGTGGGGAGAATCCCTTACTCCCGGGGAACCTGTCCCGCAGATCCACGGACAGGCGGTCAATGACTCTCGTCCCCCAGCCTTCTTCCCCTTGACGGGCCAGGATCGCTTGCCCCACGGCCCAATACGTCGTGATCAACTCTTGATTTGCGGCCAAGATCGCTCGAGCGCGGCCTTGCGAGACGCGGTTTGAGACGGATTCCAGAAGCTTCGGATACCAATCCGGCATCAAACTCTTTGCTGGAGTTGGAGGGAAGGAGGCCCCCTCGTCGGAGGGGTCCATCCCGGCACGGTCATCTGAAGTTGTCATCGCTGGTGCCTTCCGCCAGATGGGTTGATGTCCTCTCGAACCTATCCGGCGGCACCGACATTTTTAGACGAGTTCTTCGACCAATGTCTGCGCTTCTTTGACCCTTAGTTTGCCCGACATGAGCTGTGGCAACAGAGCGACACGGGTGGCAGCAAGCGACTCGTTCTCCGCACGGGACTGGGCTGCGAGGAGTCCGACACTTGTGATCTGCACTTGAAGCTCCGGTTCGACCTCCCTAGGGTCTACCACGAGTGTTTCCAAGAGGTCAGCTGGCCTAACCCGCTGATGGCTGCCCGATGTACCGGCAACCTTCGATTCCAGAGTTGCACCGAATGAAGGCTGCAAGAGCTCCGCCCACAAGAACGTGGTCGATGAATGCGAAGGCTCAAGGACGAGGAACTCGGTAGAAGCCAGACCTGGAATTGCTGGAACCTCAGCTACGTTCCAAACTCTGGGGAAACGCGGATTGAGCTTCGAAATCAGCACAGAGGGCTGCCTTATCTCAAACTTGGAACTTTTGATATCGACTGGCCGTGTGACTTCAGCAGTCTGGCCAGCGTCGAACGCCGGAAGGCTGAAATGAGCCACTTCGTCGGCAGTCATTAGTGACGGGTTGACCGTAGCCTTGTGCTGTTTTACGACATTTCCAAGGGCAACCGTTGGTCTATAGCGGGCCAGCGAGAGAACAGCGAGGTCCTTAGCTATGTCAATGAGCTTGGTGTTGGCGGCGATCTTGTCGTCGAGCGCCCCCAACACCTCCGCAATTGCCCGCTGCTCGCTCACGCCGGGTAACGGGACCGTGAGCCGCGACAATATTCCAAGATTGATGTGAGGAACACCAGTAGATATCGCGTTGTCGGATACCTGCCTAAGGAATGCTGGCGATGAACAAGCAAAGTAAAGATAGTCCGTAAGAGCTCGCTTTGGGTGAGCTCGCAGTCGCATCTGACTCTGCGAAATAACGTATCGCTCATCCCTGTGTTGCGGAACTAGGGCGACCTGGCCCAGCGTGCCTCTTTGCGTGAAAATCAAGTCTCCGGGAACAGCGGTGTTGCGGGACAATTCGGTGTCGACCTTGTTGGCCGAAACATAAACAAAGTCCCCTCCTAGTTCACGTCCAAAGCCTAAATTGGTGCCGCGAATGACAGGGACCCCCTCTTCGACATAGTCTTTCGAGCCGAGTGATGATCCGAATGGACCTCCGATGAGACCTCGCGGTCCAACCAACTCTCCGAGAGTCACTTCTGCAGTCCTCACGAGACCCGCCCCAACTGCTGCCGCACAACCGCAGCCAAACGTTCCGACTCCGCGAACTGATCGAACAACTCGGCCGATAGCCGGGCGATCTTTTCCTCGATCGGCTCGCCGTCGTCCTCGACATCGGCCGCGCCGACATACCGTCCCGGGGTCAGCGCGTAGTCGGCTGCCTTGATCTCAGCGAGGGGTACCGACCTGCAGAACCCTGGGACGTCGTCGTACTCGATGCCCGACCCTTGAGCCGACGCCGACCCGCGCCACGCGTGATAGGTCTCCGCGATCTTCGCAATGTCCTCATCCGCCAGCGCCCGCTCAGCCCGGTCCACCATGTAGCCCAGGTTCCGCGCGTCAATGAAGAGCACCTCACCGGACCGGTCAACCGCTCCCGAGGACTTGTCCTTGGCAAGAACCAGAGGCAGACCGGGATGCCGGTGCTACGGAACAGCTGGGTGGGCAGGGCGACCATGCAGGAGACCAGGTCGGCCTCCACCAGCTGCGCGCGGATATCGCCTTCGCCGCCGGAGTTCGAGGACATGGAGCCGTTGGCCATGACCACCCCAGCGCTGCCTTCCGGCGCGAGCTTCGAAATGATGTGCTGGATCCACGCGTAGTTGGCGTTGCCTACAGGAGGGACGCCGTATTTCCAGCGGGGGTCGCCTTCGGAACGGGCCCAGTCCTTGATGTTGAAGGGTGGGTTGGCCATGATGAAGTCGGCCTGCAGATCCGGATGCTGGTCACGCGCAAACGTGTCGCCCGAGCGGCTGGCCAGGTTCCCGTTCAGCCCATGGATGGCAAGGTTCATCTTCGCCATCCGCCAGGTGCGCTCGTTCAGCTCCTGCCCGTAGACGGAGATGCTCGAACCCTCCTTGTTGTGCGACTCGAGGAACTTCTCCGTCTGCACAAACATGCCGCCCGACCCACAGCACGGGTCATAGACGCGCCCATGATCGGGTTCCAGCACCTCGACGAGGACGCGGACGACGTCGGCCGGCGTGTAGAACTCTCCGCCCCGCTTGCCCTCGGCTTTGGCGAACTTCTCGAGGAAGTACTCGTAGACCTCGCCTAAGAGGTCGCGGGCCTTCGTGGCACCCTGCCCCGTGAAGCGCGCGGAGTTAAAGAGGTCCAGCAGTTCGCCGAGGCGGCGCTGATCAATGTTGTCCCGGTTGAAGATCCGCGGCAACGTTGCCGCGAGCGACGGGTTGGCGCCCATGACGGCGTCCATCGCGTCGTCGATCAGCTCGCCAATAGTCTTGGGCGCTTCGCCGTCCATTGCCTGTGTGCCCTTGGCGTTCTGCGCCAGATAGGTCCAGCGTGCCTGCGTGGGCACCCAGAACACGCCCCGCCCGGTGTACTCGTCGACGTCGTCGATCATCTGGGCAATCTGATCCTCACCGAACCCACCGGCGCCAAGCTCCACCCGGATCTGCTCGCGGCGTTCATCGAACGCGTCCGACACGTACTTCAGGAACACCAGCCCCAGGATCACATCCTTGTACTGGGACGCGTCCATGGAACCGCGCAGCTTGTCCGCGGCCTTCCACAGGGTGTCCTTGAGTTCCTTCATGGTGGACGGCAGGGCGTCTACCTTCACTTTCGGGGGCACTAGGGTGTTCCTTCCATCGGGGCGGCGGGGGTCCGGTCGCCGAGGGTCACAGTGTTGCTGGCTACGCCGTCCATGATCAGCGTAGCGACTTGATCGAGGAGCCTGAGGCGTTCAAGCGCGGCGATCCGCTCCTGCTCGACGGCGTCAAGCGTGCGGCTCAGGGGCTCGCGCTGGCCGACGTCGACGGCGCGGACTGTCCACGACCTCCACCGCCGGGCCGTCGGCGGCTGGGCGTTGATGTCTTGAGCGAGCAGTCTGGCAACCAGCGCCGTTTGGCTTCTGCTGGTGCGGCCGTCGCCAACAATTCTGAGGATACGAGCCGGATACGCAACTGCGGCGGAGCCGTCAGCGTCTACGTAAGCGGCTGGCCTCGGCCCGGTGCAGAAGACGACGTCGCCCGGCTCGGTCAGCCGGCCCTCCGGGTACCGAGTGGCGAACCTCAACCGATCCATGATCGCCGGCGGGTCCGCGTCGAGGAGGAACTCGGTGGTGAGCACTCTGATGGCGCCGGGCGCATTCGGGTCGCCGACGTGAAGGTCGTCTACCTCGAACCGGTTGCCCGGGAGGTAAGCGACGGCGCCTTCATCGGCCAGGTCTCCAAGAATCCGTGCCGCTGGGCTAGTCGGGTCCGGCACCGGGTTTACCCGCATGTCCAGTCCTGGGGTGGTTTCCTGCCGTCCGAGTGATGACAGGAGGCCCTCAATGTGCAGCACAGCATCGGCTGGCCGAACCGTCGCGCTACTTGCCAGCGGCCTCGTCCTGACCAAAGAACCGCGGGCCGCAACCAGAGAGGACGTTCCCACCAGTCGGGCAAAACGGAACGAGTGCTTTTCCACCGATCGCCGGTTGCCCATCGCGGCGACAAGGTCGCTGATCAGATCATCGACGTCCGACTTCGACAGGGTCATTCCAGAGAGGTCGGACACCAAGGTCCACCGCTCACCGAGCGCCACCTCAGCGTGTGCCGGACCGAGCACCCACAAGGCCATAGCCTGACGCGGCTTCGACTTCAGCAAGCCTTGAGGCAATCGGACGACGGCGCGCAACCGTCCCGTGCGCAAAATGTCCGACCGTATGGCCTCGCTCCCGCCTGCCGAACCCTCTGCGTCCAACGCATCGCAGAGCGGGCCGGCAGGACCGAACACAACCGTGCGTTCACCATCGGCGAGCTGCAGACAGATCCTGTCGATGGTGTTCAGAACCTCGGCGTCGCGGGGGTTCGGGTTGTCGGCGAGTGGGAACTGGATCAAATGGAGTCCTGAGGACTCCCCGCCGACAGGGCCGACGTCTCGTTCCTGTCGTCGAGGACCACGCCGTGAGTGTAGAGACGGCGCAAACCGCGCCGCGACGCCGCGGAGTTGGATCCATCCCAGGCGAGGGCACATCGCGCGGTTCCGTCACTCTCGTTCAGCTGCAGGAGGACATCGCTGCTTCCCGGCGAGTGATCCACGATTCGCCTCGAACCGTCTCGCGGGCTGAGCAACGCGGATACCGCAGCAGCGACCAGATCCACAGCGACCTGACTGACTTCTCCGCCCCTGAGTCCGAGCCGCTGTTCAACCTCGAGAAGGTGGTCGAACGCCGCGCCCGAGCTATAGGCGGCGTCGGCCAACCCGTCCGCCGTCGCAGCCAGGAAGGCAAGGTTGTCGCCGGCCGCCGCCAATTCGCCATAGAGGGATTGATTATGCGGGTCGTGGTCGTCAGCGAGGTCGAGGAGCTACACCGGACAGCCCGGTCAGTCGCTCACCACTGAGTACCTTCAGGCACAGCAGGGCGGTCAATGCGTCGGTGTTTGGGTGGCTGGCTGACGTACCCGAACGAAAGACGCCGGCGTCGAGCTGTGCGTCCGGATTGTTGCCGCGACCTGTGTGGTGGAGCCACTGAGCTACCTCGCCGACGTCGAACGCTGGGTGGCCAGCCGAACCCGTGGTGGGCGACGGAAAGGGCAGATCGGCGTCTCGGTAGCGTCGTCGCCACATCGAAACCACTGGTCGCTTGACCTGAGCGAGGCGAGCCACATCGGCCAGAGACAAATCGGCGGTACTCACGTTCGGCATATCTCCCCCTATGGCTCGCCAACTCACTTGACCTTACTGAATCTATCCGAGCTTTTGAGAGGTTTTTGCGATAAGAGGGGTTATCGCGCACATCATCAACTGCTGGTGAACCATCCCCTACCGTTCAATTCCACGAGCACCATCAACATCGTCGGAAGGACGGTCATGAAGTACATTCGCCAGATTCACCTGGAAAACCCGGCCACCAGTAGCGAGCACATCTCACGGGTGAACCACTCTGACACCCCCACCGGGCCGTTGTCCGAATCCACCCGGGCCAGAATCGTTCAGCAAATCAAGGCCGGCACGGAAACTTTCCAAAGCCGCAGCCCGACCGGCGCGCAGGCGCCCGTCGTCGTGAGGACCAGCGGATTGGGAATCAAGTACATCGCCACGGTCAGCGACGGCCGCGAGAACAACAACCTGCTGAGTCTTCCCAAATACTAGGCAGCCCACAATCTGCGGTTGGAAGCGGCATGGGGGCCGCTTCCAACCGCTCTTCAACACCATCGGAAATTCTCAGAAAGGTATGGCATGAAAAAGCACATCGCACTTTATGCAGTCGGTCTCGTTGCTTTGACCGGATGTTCCGGCGAAGCACCCGACGCCGGAGCGGGCGGGACCGCGGCAACGATCGCACCCTCAGTGGCTGGGTCTTCGCCGTCTGCATCAGCACCGGCGCCATCCGCGTCGGGGTCGCCGTCGGAGTCGCCGTCGTCGTCCGCTGAACCGTCCCCTGAACCTTCTCCTTCAGCCGAACCTGAGACAAGCATCCGGGGGAACCTGGTGAAGGATATTGGTGAAGCGGCGGGCATATTCAACTCGAAGGACCGCAGCACAAACGTCATCGACTTCACCGTGTCGTCGATCGCTCCGACCCAGTGCACCGAAGAATATGCTCAGCCGCCGGTCAACGGCCATTACCTGGCAGTCCAACTCGATGTGGAAACCCAGCCGGAGTTGAAGGACGAGCTCGGCGGCAGTTTCTACGCCGACGCCGGGGCGTGGAAATTCATCCAGACCGACGGAACCACGTTCAACGGCATGCTGTTTGGCAACTCTTACGGCTGCTTGCCAGAAACGGCCATCCTGCCGCAGTCGATTGGTCCCGGCGAAACTGCAGCTGGAACAGTCCTTCTCGATGTCCCCGCGCTGGAGGGAACACTGGTTTTGTCCTATTTGGGCGAAGACGCCTGGGAGTGGGTCATCCCCTGAGGCAGAATCCGATCTAATCCCGGCAGGCCTTACGCGCGATTCGATCAGCAGTTTTCGGGTCCGGTCCATGCCGTCTATCGAGGCCTTGATCGGCCACTAAAATAGTTCAAAATTCTTTTCCCGGGCTCCACTATTACCCCTTAAAATGTCAGTGCTCGATGATGGAATAGGGGTATGAAAAGCAGTACAGCTTCTTCTACTGGAACGGGATTCCTTCCCGGTTCTGGCGCGGATTCCGGCTCGACGAGCGGGTCTGCGGATACCTCGGCGGGGGCTGCCAGCGGGTCCTCGGACGGGACGCGGGGTGGGACGTCCGGTGGAACTGGTGGTTATGGTGCTGGTGGTCCGTTGGGTGTCGACGCGGTGTGGGCTTCCCCTCCCGTGCAGGCGCCGGAGCCCGGACCGGAGACCCGCACGGATTCACGCAACTCGAAGATCGGTTCCCGTGATGGCGGCCGTAGTGATGCTGACGCCAAGGGCCGCTCCGGTGAGGTATCTCCGGTGTTGTCGGGCCGGGTGGCGGTGACGGCGATGGCCGGCCTGGACCCGGGACAAACCCTGGGAGTGTTGAAGGAGCTGGGACGGTTGCGTTCCTGGGTTGATGCGCAGGAAGCCAAAGCGGTCACCCACCTTCACGACCTCACCGCGGACGCGCACCCCTTTGTTTCGGATGGGGGCCGGGTCAGAGCCCTGACCGCGGCGGAACTCGCCGCCGCGACCTTGGTGCCGGAGGTGACCGCGGGGATCCTGATCGATCATAGTGATTTGCTGACCCGGGACTTCCCCACCACCCTGGCCGCGTTGGAGGAGGGCAGGTTATCGAAGCGCCACGCGTGGGCGGTCGTCGGGGAAGCGATCAGCATCCCGGACACGATACCCGCGGTGTTGGAAGC
>NZ_JADOUR010000015.1:0-73310 GCF_015751665.1 Arthrobacter sp. CAN_A1
CCCTCCTCCAACGCCGCCAGGGTGGTCGGGAAGTCCCGGGTCAGCAAATCACTATGATCGATCAGGATCCCCGCGGTCACCTCCGGCACCAAGGTAGCAGCAGCGAGTTCCGCCGCGGCCAGGGCCCGGACCCGGCCCCCATCCGAAACAAAGGGATGCGCGTCCGCGGTGAGGTCGTGAAGGTGGGTGACCGCTTTGGCTTCCTGCGCATCAACCCAGGACCGCAACCGTCCCAGATCCTTCAACACCCCCAGCGTCTGCCCCGGGTCCAGGGCGGCCATCGCCGTGACCGCCACCCGGCCCGACAACACCGACGGTTCCCCAACGAGGTGTGTCTGGGCATCAGCATCACTACGACCGCCATCACGGGAACCCGCCCCGGAACCGGGGGAAGCGGCCTCAGGTCCGGGCTCCGGCGCCTGCACGGGAGGGGAAGCCCACACCGCGTCGACACCCAAGGGGCCACCAGCACCGTAACCACCCGATGTCCGGCCCGACGTTCCGCCCCGCGTCCCGTCCGAGGACCCGCTGGAAGCCCCCGCCGAGGTGTCCGCACCGGTATCCGCAGACCCGCTTGCCGAGCCGGAATCCGCGCCCGAACCGGGAAAGAATCCCGTTCCAGTAGAAGAAGCTGTCCTGCTTTTCATACCCCCATTCCATCACCGAGCACCGACATTTTAAGGGGCTAACTGGGGTGCTTGAGAAATCTTTTTCCAAGTTTTTTGGGAACCGATACGGGTCCCGAGCGCTCTTCAGCACCCTTCGCCGAAGAGTGAGACACAACAGGCCGCCGACCAACCAGAGCTCACTCTTCGACGAAAGGGGTTGAGCGAGCCCTAGTTGTACTCAGTCAGTAGGTTGGTTGCACCTGCTGATGGGTGGTTTGCCTCCGAGGCTGCCGTGGGGCCGGTGGTTGTTGTAGAAGTTTAGCCATGGTTCCAGGGCGTTGGTGCGGTCCTGGTTTGAAGTGAAGGGCTGGCGATAGGCCCAGCCTTCCTGCAGGGTGCGGTTGAAGCGTTCTGCTTTACCGTTCTGCCATGGTTGGCGGGGTTTGATCAGGATGTGCTTGGCGTCCAGTTTGGTCAGTGCGTGCTGGAAGTCTGTGGAGAGCCGGTAAGCGAACGCGTTATCGGTCATTACTCGTTGCACTGGCGCTCCGTGGGATGCCATGAACGTTGCTGCCCGGGAAAGGAACCCGGCGCAGGTGGCCCCCTTCTCATCAGGTAGCACTTCGGCGTAGGCCAAGCGGGAGTAGTCATCGACGGCGACGTGCACGTAATCGAACCCGACTCTTTGGTGGCCGGTGGCGTGGTTCGCCCGGCTCTGTTCCGGGTCTGCCCTCCATCCGCCGCCATCGGGGATCCTGCCGAGTTTCTTCACGTCGACGTGGATCATATCCCCAGGGGCGTCACGTTCATAGCGGTGATTGGTAGCACGGGAGCTGCGGATCCGGGCGCCGGTGACGGGGTCGAGCTCCCACAGCCTGGGCATACCTGCCCGCGCCAGAATCCGTGACACCGTCCGAGCGCTGACCCCGCAACGTCGTGCCAGGTCCACCGGCCCCTCACGGTGCTCCAGACGCTGCGCGAGGACATCGGCGACAACCGTCGTGGAGGTGGCGTGCGGGCAGGACCCCGGACGGGAACTGCGATCTTTCAACCCGTCCCACCCATGAGCGCGGTAGCGATTCAACCAACGGTGCGCGCAGGTCCGGGAGATACCCATTTCCTTAGCGACGTGAGCAACGGGACGGCCAGCGAGGACACGTTCGATGATGATCCGCCTACCAGTCGGAGTCAGGCGGGCATTACGGTGGGACATGAAGACCTCTTAGATTCAGTTGGCAGTTGTGGTAACCACCAACCTAAGAGGTCTTCACCCATTCACCGTGTAACCAACGTACTGACCCAGTACACCTAGGGGTTAGCGGGGGCGGGCGGGGCGGGCGGGGCGGGCTAGCCGCAGTAGGCACCCTCGGAAGCCGAGTGCACCAGCTTCGCGTACTTCGCCAGCACGCCCTTGGTGTAGATCGCCGGCAGCGGCTCCCAGCCGACCTTCCGGCTTTCCAGTTCGGCCTCGTCCACCAGGAGGTCAAAGGACTTGTTCGGAATGTCGACACGGATCCGGTCGCCATCCTTCACAAAGGCGATCGGGCCGCCGTCGACAGCCTCCGGTGCGACATGCCCTATGCACAGCCCGGTGGTGCCACCGGAGAAGCGGCCGTCGGTCAGGAGCAGCACGTCTTTGCCCAGGCCAGCGCCCTTGATTGCACCGGTAATCGCCAGCATCTCCCGCATCCCCGGACCGCCCTTGGGGCCTTCATAGCGGATAACGACGACGTCGCCGGCCTTCACTTCGCCGTCGGCGAGCGCCTTCAACGCTCCCTGTTCACGCTCGAACACGCGGGCGGTCCCTTCGAACACCTCGGCGTCAAACCCTGCGGTCTTGACCACCGCGCCGTCCGGGGCCAGCGAACCCTTCACGATGGTGATGCCACCGTTGGCGTGGATCGGGTTGTCGAGTGCGCGCAGGATCTTGCCGTCGAGGTCCGGAGGATTGATGGCCGCAAGGTTCTCGGCGAGGGTCTTTCCGGTCACTGTCAGCACGTCGCCGTGCAGCAGCCCGGCGTCGAGCAGCGCACGCATGATGACGGGGACGCCGCCCACCTTATCGACGTCGGTCATCACGTAGCGACCGAACGGCTTCAGGTCTCCGAGGTGGGGAATCCGGTCCCCGATGCGGTTGAAGTCATCAAGGGTGAGCTCAACCTCGGCCTCGCGGGCAATCGCCAGCAGGTGCAGCACAGCGTTGGTCGACCCGCCAAAGGCCATGGTCACGGCGATGGCGTTCTCAAACGCCTTGCGGGTCATGATGTCGCGGGCGGTGATGCCGAGGCGCAGCAAATTGACCACTGCCTCTCCCGATTTGCGGGCAAACTCGTCCCGACGCCGATCGACCGACGGCGGCGCAGCGGAGCCCGGCAGGGACATGCCCAGCGCCTCGCCGATGCAGGCCATGGTGTTAGCGGTGTACATGCCACCGCACGCGCCCTCACCGGGGCAGACTGCCTTCTCGATGCGGGTGAGGTCCTCTTCGCTCATCTTTCCGGCGGCGCACGCGCCCACGGCTTCGAACGCGTCGATCAGGGTGACTTCCCGCTCGGTGCCATCCTCTAGCTTCACCCAGCCCGGCATGATCGACCCCCCGTACAGGAAGACGCTCGCCAGGTTGAGCCGTGCCGCGGCCATCAGCATGCCGGGCAGTGACTTGTCGCAGCCGGCCAGCAGCACCGACCCGTCGATCCGCTCGGCCTCCATCACGGTCTCCACCGAATCGGCAATCACTTCGCGCGACACCAGCGAGAAATGCATGCCGGAGTGGCCCATCGAGATTCCGTCGGAGACGGAGATGGTGCCGAACTGCATAGGGAAACCGCCCGCCGCATGCACGCCTTCCTTGGCACTCTGAGCCAGCCGGTTCAACGACAGGTTGCAGGGAGTAATTTCGTTCCAGGAGCTCGCGACGCCGACCTGCGGCTTGGCGAAATCGTCATCGCCCATCCCAATTGCCCGGAGCATTCCGCGGGCCGGAGCCCGCTCGAATCCATCGGTGACGGCCCGGCTTCGCGGCTTGATATCTGGGGTTGTTTCCATGCTCATGGGTCAAAGTCTAGGCGTACGCGGATTCACTTCACTTCCATATGACCGGCCTGTTACGGGATCGGCGCGCCGCCCGCGCGAAGTTCCTGCCCGACGCCGTCGGCCCCGGTTACCTGCAATCCGGGGCTTCGCGGGTGCTCACCAACCTGCCGTTGGACCCTCGCACTCAGAACCGGGCACGTAAACTTGGCACTATGTCGACGCCTCCATCGGACCCTGCCCTGCCGGAACCGCCAGACCAGGCCCCCGATAGCGACCAACTCAAGGACAGCCTGCGGAAGATTTTCGATTCGCAGATCCCCAACTACGGCGACTACAACCTGGTCTTCGCGGCCAACGAACGCTATCAACACCGGGAGCCGGACGGCGCCCGCGTGGTCAGCCCCCGGTACTACGTGGTGGGCTACCGGTGGAAGCCCACGGAGATCATGATTGCCCCCGTCGACGCGCAGACGCTGGCCGGCGCGGGGGTGCCGGTGGAGATCAACATGACCAACCTGTCGCATGCCCTGCGCCTCGCCGGCGGCTTCTTTGAGGTTGGTACCAGCACCGGGCGGACCTTCCGGTTCGGCGTCCAGCCTGAAGCGCGCTTCAGCTCAGGCCCGCACTCCCGGCTGATGATCGATCAACGGGATGACCACCAGGACTTCAGTGCCTTCATGACCGCGTTCATCGCGATGGGCTGAGAGCACCGAGGATCAGCTGAACAGGGACCCTCGCTGCACCAGGTTCTCCGGTTCCTTGCCGGTGGCCAGGCAGTCCAGCTGCCGCTTCAGCAGCTTGATGATGCGTGGCCAGAAGGCGCCGGTGTTGCCTCCGCTGTGCGGGGTGATCAGGGCCCCACTGGCCGACCACAGCGGATGACCCTCCGGAACGGGTTCCGGATCGAACACATCAAGTGCCGCCGAGAGCCGGCCCGAGACGACCTCCGCGGTCAACGCCTCGCTGTCGACCACTGCACCGCGGGCAACGTTGACCACCAGGGCGCCGTCGGGCATGGCCGCCAGCACCTCGGCGTTGATCAGGCCACGGGTGGAATCGGTGAGCGGGGTGATGGCAATCAGCACCTCGGCCTGTCCGGCGAGCGCCACCAGCTCGTCGGTGCCATGCACGTGCCCCCACTCGTCGTCGCGGGCTGAACTGCCCACCCGGGTCAGCTCGACCTCGAAGGGTGCGAGCCGGCGCGCAATCTCGACGCCGATCCCTCCCACCCCGACGAGCAGCACCTTGCGATCGGCGAGGCCCTGGTAGCGCGCTGGTTTCCACTGGCCGAGGGTCTGGTTGCGCACGGCGTCGTCAATACCCCGGAGCGAGGCAATCGCCAGACCGATCGCCAGCTCGGCGGTCGCAGCGGCGTGAACCCCCGCGGCGCTGACGACGGCGACGTCGTCGCCGACCAGTTCGGGAATGCCCTCATAGCCGGTGGATTGGGTCTGCACCAGACGCAGGTTGGGAGCGCTCCGCACCGCGTCGGCGAACTGATCGGGCGACGACATGTACGGCAGAACCGCTGCATCAATGTCAGCCAGCTCCGCTCCCACCGGGCCCTCGTCGAAGTCCCACACCACCAGCGAAATGCCTGCGGGCGCCGGCTGCAGCGCATCGAACATTTCCACACTGGGCACCGAAACGGTGGTGATCTTGTCCATTCGATAGAGCCTAGCCTCCCGTTGGGTTGGAAGCCCTGCAGCGGTGGACACCCGCGAAGCGTGGCCGTAACGTCGAAGGCAGCCGGTTTGCGGCATCGGGAAGGGGGTCGTCTCGTGGATGCACTGCTCTGGGTACTGCTGATCGTCGTCGTCGTTGGCGCCGTCTGGTGGTTCCGCTTCCGCGCAACCCCCGGTTACGGCGGCCAGACCACCGATGGATCGAGGCCGACGCCGATTCCCCCGGCATCGGACGACCCCGACCCGCAGGGTCGCCGGATCGAGGAGTAGCCCGCCATGCTGACTAACCGACAGCTCACCATCGCGTTTCTGACGGTCCCGCTGCTACTCGGCGTGAGCGCGTGCACCGGCCCTGAACCCGCACCCATCGTGGCCGGGGGCACGACGTCGGCCACCCCAGCGCCGCCCATTACACCGCCGACATCAGTACCCGATCTCTCCTCCGCCGAGAATCTCGCGGAGAACCTCACCGTGCCGTGGGGGATGGCGGCGTTGCCCGACGGGTCGCTGCTCGTCACCGAGCGGGAGTCCGGCGAGATCAAACGGATCGTCGACGGGACGACCACAACGATCGGCAGCCTCGGCGGCGAAGTCGCCGCTGCGGGCGAAGGCGGGCTGCTCGGCCTCGCGATCGGCCCCGACTTCGACACTGATCCCCGCCTGTTTGCCTATCTCACCGGGCCGACCGACAACCGGGTGGTCAGCCTCGAGTACAACGTGGACGGTCTGGGCGAGCCAGTGGAGGTGCTGACCGGCCTGCCGAAGGCCAACATCCACAATGGCGGACGGATCAAGTTTGGACCTGACGGATACCTGTACGTCGGCACCGGTGACGCCGGGCAGGACTCCTCAGCTCAGGACCCGGCGAGCCTGGGCGGCAAAATCCTCCGCATCACGGCCGACGGCGAACCGGCGCCCGGCAACCCGCTGGAGGACTCCCCCGTTTACAGCCTCGGGCACCGGAATGTCCAGGGCCTCGCATGGGACTCGGCGGACCGGCTGTGGGCCAGCGAATTCGGCCCCGAAATCGACGACGAGCTGAACCTGATTGAACCCGGCGGGAACTACGGCTGGCCCACGGTGACGGGCGCCCCTGGCGCCGACGGGTTCATCGATGCCCAGGTGGTGTGGCCATCGACAGCCACCTCCTCCCCGAGCGGTATGGCGATCATTGACGACGTCGCCTACATCGGCGGCCTGCGCGGTGAACGGCTGTGGCAGGTGCCGCTTGCAGCCGGGACGGCCGGAACGCCGGTCAGCCATTTCGACGGCCAGCACGGGCGGCTGCGCGACGTGATCGAAGGGCCCGACGGCGCACTGTGGATTGCCACCAATGAGGGGGACGATTCCCGGGTGTTGTCGGTAACCACCCGCTAATCGAGCCGTGGAGGATCAATTTCTGATTTCAGCCGAAGTGCTGGTAGAGTTTCATGCTGTTGCGGTTGGCCCAATGGGCCGAATCAACATGCACCTCTAGCTCAATTGGCAGAGCATCTGACTCTTAATCAGAGGGTTTCGGGTTCAAGTCCCGAGGGGTGCACAGACACACCAATACCGCCCACCAGGTTGCGACCAAGTGGGCGGTATTTTTTTACAGAGGACTTCCCTCAGTCATTCTCACGGGCATCCGATCGCGGGATTGAAAGCGGAGTACATACCAGCAGGATTGTGCTTCCACACCCACGCGTGGAGGGTGAAAGAATATGCCCCGGGATCTACCTCAGCATCAAACACTATGCCATCGACCACCGGGGCCTGTTCAGCTGTCGACAGGAACTCAGCAGCAACCAAACGATACTTACCTGCCTTATTGGGCATGTACACCAGAACCTCGGGCTGTGCCGGATCTGTTATAGCGTCAAGCAGCCCGGGCTTAAGGAAATGCACTCCCATTCCACCAACACCTGGCACCTCAATGCAAGGGGTTACAGCCTCATATCCGTCGGCCAATGCCTTATCCAGCAGGTGATACTGGGCGGTAGCTTGCCGAATGTCGACCGCCAACTCTTGACCGTCAGGAGCACCTGGCGAGCCACCCTGTGCTGAGGCGACACCCGGCGCCAATCCTCCGACGAGCAGAGTCGCCAAGACCATGGTCGTCACTTTCACTCTTCGTTTGTACATTGTCCGCTCCAACTTTATAAACCACATCATCTATGGCCGGGGCAGACGCTTGAACAAAGACCCGTAAGCCCCGCTTGCGGAAGGTCGGTGGATTTACCGGAAATCCGGCAAAACCACCGGGCGCCGCCTAACTACCTCTACCGCTTTCTTAGCCCCCTTCGGCGCTTGTCTAGCGGCTGGTTGACCGAAGTGCATCGATGCTCGCGAGCATGATGATCAGCGTCCAGAAGCCAGCGTACGGATCTGAAGGACGCTCCCAGAAGGTGGGAGCTAAATTATCGGCCCACCCAAGAATCGCGTCAAGGTGAGATATGGGCCTATAGACGATTAGACTGGTGGGCCTTCGGCCCACCGGTTTAGGTACCAATTGGGTTGCATTTCCCGGTCAAGAGTGACGACAGTGCTCCCCAGCAGTACATTATGGCCATGGACGGGGTGGCATCCTTCGGGGAAGTACACACCGATGAAATCGGTCGGCGGGTAGCACGCGGCCGCTGGGCCTCCATTGCTGCTGAATTCGGCATGCTCACCGGCTCTGAGGTTGACGACAAGGTGGGTCCCCTCTCCCCTCCGGCTGGCTGCCTTGCGGCAAAACGGCAGATCCTCGGCGTGGTCACCAGGGCAGGGCGGGTCCTCTATCCGGGATTCCAGTTCGACCCAGTGAGCGGCCGGGCACGTCCCATGATTGCGCGGGTGGCAGTGATCGGGCTCGCGGGAGGGTGGAGAGACAGACACCTGCTGCAGTGGTTCTGCTCGCCCAATGGATACCTTGGCGGCGACAGGCCGGTCGACGTTCTGGACGATCCAGAACGCCTGATCTACGCGGCGCACAGCGATCTTGACCTTGTCTGGTGAGGTCGTCGGCTAGCCCGCCATCTGGCCAGACCAGTTCTCCCTCAAGAAATGCTGTGGCTTAGCGTTCGCCAGCGACTACTGCGCCGGGGTCATCGGAGAATCCGGCGGGCGGCAGGTCCGCGTCGGGCCGAGGATCGACGTCCAGCGACGCAACAGGGGTGTTCGAGGTCCATCGGGGGGCTCCGAGCTCGCGGATCACTCCCTGCAGGTGGTCGCGCAGTTCGTCTGAGACCAGACCTTCACCGGTGATCAGGGTACGTTCAATATCTTTAGCCTGCACCAGGACATTGCTGCCAGCGTCCGTTATGGAAACCATATGACTTCGGCGATCAAGATCATTCCGCGCGCGTGAGACGTGCCCCCGCGACTCGAGCCGGGAAAGTGTTTTACCCATTGTCTGCGCCTGGACCCGCACGATCTGGGCGATGCTCGCCTGGGTCATTGGCCCCTGGGACTCCAGGACTCCCAGGGCGATGACTCCGGCATGCGTAACGCCGAGCGAGACCAGCCGTTCATTCCACGCATGCTCGACAAGGCGAGCGGCAGTGGTCAGCAGGCGACCGGTTGGCCATTGCTCCAGGTCCGGCATAAAAGAAAGCACTTCCTCTCGCCCCACAGGCGTGCGGCGTTGATCTTGGTCCCGCTGCCGGGTGTAGTTTCAAACGTATCGACCTTATTTACTTATGATAGCTACGGATTTGCGAAAAGTGTCAGCGCAACCATGTCCAAGGCAACTGAATAGAATAGCTGAAGGAATACTGAAATGGCTGAACGACTAATACCGGGCGATACGGCTCCTGGTTTCACCCTGCCTGGTGCCGACGGATCATCCGTCTCCCTGAAGGACTATGCGGGGACCAGCGTGGTCGTCTATTTCTACCCAGCCGCCGCGACGCCTGGGTGCACCACCCAGGCGTGCGACTTCCGCGACAACCTCGCATCGTTGGCCGCTGCCGGTTATACGGTATTGGGCGTCTCCCCCGATGGTGTCTCCAAGCTCAAGAGGTTCGCCGATTCCGAAGAGCTCACGTTCCCGCTGTTGTCGGACCCGGATCACGTGGTGGCTGAAGCGTGGGGTGTCTGGGGCGAGAAGAAGAACTACGGCAAGGTCTACGAAGGGCTGATCCGCTCGACCGTCGTCGTCGGTCCCGGTGGCCTGGTGCACCTGGCCCAGTACAACGTCCGCGCGACTGGTCACGTGGCGAAGCTCAGGAAAGACCTTGGAGTTGAGTAGATTCGCGTACACTGGAGGCTGATGTTTTGGGCAGCCTGGTTGCCTGAGCTTCGAACGCGCGAGTGGCGGAATTGGCAGACGCGCTGGATTTAGGATCCAGTGTCTTCGGACGTGAGGGTTCAAGTCCCTTCTTGCGCACCATGGTGGAAAAGGCACCCCCAGCTTCGGCTGGGGGTGTTTTCTTTTGCCCGGGGGTCCCGCTCGGCTGGTGCAAAGCTCACCACATTGCCAGCGTAACCATTCCGTTACCCAATCGGGCACCGAGACAATGGGAGCTGGGTCACATTTAGCCCGAAAAATCCCCGGTTTTACGCGGTTTCTTATCCTTGTAGAAGATTTCAGGAATAGCCACCAATCCTCCGTTCGCACACGATCGAAGTACCTATGAGACATCGACACGATGTGTTCAACACGTTAGATAGCTGATCGGCAGAGTACGCCCGGTCACACCAATGAAGGAGAAAATTCAATGGGAAACATCACGAGCCGTAAGCTCTCCATCCTCGGTGTTGCTGCAGTGGCCATGTTCGGCCTCGCAGCATGCGGTGGCGGCGACACCGCAGCCGAGTCCACCACCGAAACGACCAGCGAAGAAATGACCACCACCGAGGCTGCCCCCGAAGCCACTGAGTCGGAAATGACCGAGGAAATGGACCCAGCCGCTAACCTGGTTGGCCCAGGCTGCGCCGGCTACGCCGAGCAGGTTCCAGAAGGCGACGGCTCAGTTGCCGGCATGGCCCTGGATCCAGTAGCTACCGCTGCTTCGAACAACCCGATCCTCACCACCCTGACCGCTGCTGTCACGGGCGAGCTGAACCCGGACGTCGACCTCGTTGACACCCTCAACGGCGACGAGTTCACCGTCTTCGCACCAACCGATGATGCGTTCGCCAAGATCGACGCGGCCACCATCGACACCCTCGGCACCGACGCCGACCTGCTCACCAGCATCCTGACCTACCACGTAGTCCCCGGCCAGCTGTCCCCGGACGAGGTCGCCGGAACCCACACCACCGTCAACGGTGCAGAGCTGACCGTTGAAGGCATGGGCGACGAAATCACTGTCGGCGAAGACGGCTCAGCCGTTGTCTGCGGTGGCGTCATGACCCAGAACGCAACCGTGTACATGGTTGACACCGTTCTGATGCCTCCTAGCGAGTAATCAACTCCCTGATTCGACCCCTCTAACTCGGACCAGGGTTATTTAGGCTGGGATCCCGAGCACCGTCATGGTGTTCGGGGTCCCAGCCTTTCCTCGTTGTGGGCGGCTGACCGCCGACCAGTCGCCGCCCGCGAAGGTGATCATCATTTAGACTGGAGAACCTAATCAATTTTCCGCCGTGTGCGGCTACGGCTGAGGAGACCAGGGCAATGACCGCTGCTGCCAGACCGTCCCGTTGGGCCGGACCGACACGCGGCACCGTGGCAGCTATTCTCGGCCTCACCCTCGCAGGGTGCACTGGCGCAACCCCCCTTCCAGCCCCGACGACGACGTCGTCCGCTCCCACGCCGTCGGCAACCGCTCCCGCCCAGGACCCCGAAGCCATCTTCACCTTCGGCGCAGCAGCCGATCCCACCGGACTCGACCCGGCACTGGTCGCCGATACCGAGTCCTACCGGATCACCCGCCAGATGCTTGAGGGCCTGGTAGGTATCGATCCCCTAACCTCCGAGCCCGTCCCCCTGCTCGCCGCGTCCTGGGAGGAACGGGATGACGGCCGCGCCTACGCCTTCACCCTTCGCGAGGACGTCCAATTCCACGACGGCGAACCGTTCAACGCCGAGGCTGTCTGCACCAACTTCGACCGGTGGTATTCGCTGCCCGCCGACACCCGGACCGCCGACAACACCATCGCGTTTGGTTCAGTGTTCAACGCCTACTCCGACGAACCCGACCTGTCCGTCTACTCGTCCTGTCAGCCGCTGGGCCAGTTCGAGGTCCTGATCCAGCTCGACAGTCGCCTGACCGGGTTCATCCCTGCGCTGGCGATGCCCGCCTTCGCCATGTCTTCCCCACGAGCGCTGGAGAGGCTGGCGGCCGATGAGCTCTCTGAAGAACGCAACGGCACCGCGCTCTCGGAGTACGCACTCAGTCCGGTGGGCACCGGCCCTTACACCTTCGACAGCTGGGAAGCGGGCGAGGTACGGCTGACCTCCTTCGCTGACTACTGGGGTGAACGGGGCGAAATCGGCACCGTCGTCTTCACTACGCTAGCGCGCCCCGACGATCGGTTGGACGCCCTCACCACCGGTGAGATCGACGGTTACGACTTCGTCACCGTGGACAACGCCGGCACCCTGGTGAGGGAAGGCCAGCAACTCCTGCAGCGCGACCCCTACTCGATCCTGTATCTCGGCATGAACCAGGATTTCCCCGGCGTGGACAACCTGCTGTTCCGCCAGGCCGTTGCCCACGCCATCGACAAGCCAGCGGTAATCGACGGCCTGTTCCTGAACGGCACGGCACCCGCCAATCAGTTTGTCCCACCCAAGCTAGCCGTCACCAATGAGGACATCACCACCTACGACTACGACGTCGAACTGGCCAGGGAGCTGCTCGAGGAGTCCGGCTACGACGGGGAGCCCCTTCCTTTCCACTACCCGACCGACGTCTCACGCCCGTACCTTCCTACCCCTGAAGGGGTTTTCGAGGTCCTGCAAACCCAGCTGGAAGAGGCTGGCTTCACCATTGAACCGGTGCCAACCCCGTGGGCTGACGGGTACCTCGACGCGATCCAGAACGACGACGACCGCGCGTTCCACCTCCTCGGCTGGAGCGGGACCTACCAGGACCCCGACAACTTTCTTGGCCAGCTGTTCGGCACCACCACCGACGAGTTCGCCTTCACCGACAACCAGCTGTTCAGCAAGATCGATCGCGCCCGCACGCTGCCCAACGGCGAGGACCGGGTGGCCGCCTACCAGGACATCAGCGACCAGATTGCCCGCCGACTGCCGGCGGTCCCGCTCGCCTTCCCTATTTCCGCCCTGGCCGTCTCCGAGCGGGTGACAACCTACCCGGTCAGCCCCGTGATGAATGAAGTGTTCAACCTGATCGACCTGGCCGACGTCGACCTGGAAGCCACCGAAACCGACCGATGACCCACCACCGCGCTGACCACGACGGTTGGCCAATTACCCAAGGAACCGACCAGACGCTACGCTTCAGAGCTAAGCGCCCTTTCCACTGGAGATGAAGTTGACTGCTAAAAGCCAGGCGGGAATGCCCGCAGAACACACCGACGTCGTCCTGATCGGCGGAGGGATCATGAGCGCCACGCTGGGCGCCTTCCTCAAGCAGTTGCAGCCGGACTGGAGCATCTCCCTGTTCGAGCGGCTCGACCGGGCCGGGCTGGAAAGCTCCGACCCCTGGAATAACGCGGGCACCGGGCACGCTGCGCTCTGCGAACTGAACTACACCCCCGCAGGGCCCGACGGGACGGTTGACTCCGCCAAGGCCGTCGCCATCAACGAACAGTTCCAGGTCTCACGCCAGTTTTGGTCGCACATGGTTGAAAGCGGACATTTGGGCGACCCCTCAGGGTTCATTAACCCCGTACCGCACATGAGCTTCGTCTGGGGCGAGAAGAACACCGCCTACCTCCGCAAGCGTTACGAGGCGCTGCGGAGCCAGCCACTCTTCGAGACCATCGAACACGCCGAGGATCCTGCGGCGATCGCCGACTGGGCTCCCCTGCTGATGAGCGGCCGGACCGCCGGGCAGCCCGTAGCTGCCTCACGGGTGGCCGGCGGGACCGACGTCGACTTCGGGTCGCTCACCCGGGGCCTCACCAGCTACCTCGAGACCACCGGCGTTGACCTGAACTACAACCACGACGTCGCGGACCTCTCCCGCGGTTCGAACGGCAGGTGGGAAGTCAAGGTCCGCAACCGGGCCACCGGGCAGGCGCGCACCGTGAACGCCCGTTTTGTGTTCATCGGCGCGGGCGGCGGTGCCCTGCACCTGCTGCAGCGCACCGGGATCCCCGAGGGTAAGGGCTTTGCCGGTTTCCCGGTCTCCGGCCAGTTCCTGAAGTGCGGCGACCCCGACATCGTCAACCAGCACAACGCCAAGGTTTACGGCCAGGCGTCGGTCGGAGCCCCTCCCATGTCGGTTCCCCACCTCGACACCCGATACGTCAACGGCGAACGGTCGCTCCTGTTCGGCCCCTATGCCGGCTTCTCCACCAAGTTCCTCAAGCGCGGCTCGTTCTTCGACCTGCCCGGGTCCATCCGCACGTCAAACCTGGTACCCATGCTCGCCGTCGCCAAGGACAACGTGCCGCTGACCAAGTACCTGATCTCAGAGGTGCTGAAGAACCGCGAGGCGAAGAACACCTACCTCAACGAATTCATCCCCGACGCCGACGGCGACAAGTGGGACCTGATCACGGCGGGGCAACGCGTCCAGATCATCAAGAAGGCCCCGGGCAAGGGCGGCGTGCTGCAGTTCGGCACCGAAGTCATCACTGCTGCCGACGGCTCCGTCGGTGCACTGCTGGGAGCCTCCCCCGGCGCGTCCACCGCGGCGCCCATCATGCTCGAGATCCTGCACCGCTGCTTCCCCCAGCAGTTGTCAGCCTGGGAGCCGAAGCTGAAGGACATGATCCCCGGCTACGGCGTCAAGCTCAACGAAAACAGTTCCCTCGCCGCAGACATCCTGTCCCAAACCGACCGGGTGTTGAAGCTCCAGTAATCACCGCCTGAGCCGTCGACCCGGCCGGCAGAAGTAGAAGGCGCGGCACATGTTCCGTCTGGCTCAGCTCTCCCTGGGAAATCGTGCGCTGATTGCACTCATCACCATCTTGGCGTCAGTGTTTGGTGTGATCACCATGGGCTCGCTCAAGCAGGAACTCATTCCGTCGCTCGAGTTCCCGCAAATTACCGTCCTGTCCTCGGTGCCGGGCGCATCACCTGAGTATCTCGATCAGCAGGTGAGCGAGCCGTTGGAGAGTGCCCTCAGCGGGGTGGAGGGCCTTGAGTCGTCATCGGCCACCTCCCGCACCGGGGTATCGACCATCAACCTGATGTTCGCGTACGGGACCGACCTGGACCGGGCACGCGGACAGGTGGACCGTGCCATCTCCACGGTGCGGCCGTTGCTTCCCGAGGATGTGGAACCACAATCCCTGGCCGGGAGCATCACTGACCTGCCGATCGTGTTCATGGCGGTCTCCTCGGATCAGCCGCTGAGCGAACTGAGTGGGGACCTCGCCCGGCTCACCGTGCCGCGGTTGCAGAAACTTGAGGGAGTGCGGGCTGCCGAGGTCAGCGGCGGCGCCGGTCAGTACATTTCGATCCTCCCCAACGCGCGGGAGCTGGCCGCCAACGATCTAACGATCGGGGACATCGCGACCGCGCTGGAGAACAACGGCGATCTGATCCCGGTGGGCACCCTGGCCGACGGCGACCGCTCCCTCACCATCCAGGCCGGCAGCCCAATCACCTCCCTCGACGACATCCGGGCGCTCCCCCTTCTGCCGGAGGGCGGCTCCCCCGAGGCCGGAGACACGCCGCCCACGCTCGGGTCCGTCGCCGACGTCGCGGTGGCCGACGACGACGCCACCTCCGTCACCCGCACCAACGGCACCGAGACCCTCGCGTTGACCGTGACGAAAATTCCCGACGGCGACACGGTGGCGATCTCCAACCTGGTGGGCGAACTGTTGCCCCAGCTGGAAGCCGAACTGGGAAACGGCGCCGAAATTACCGTGATCTTTGACCAGGCGCCCTTCATTGAGCGCTCCATCAGCGACCTGACCACCGAGGGCATCCTCGGCCTCGGCTTCGCCGTCCTGGTGATTCTGGTGTTCCTGCTCTCGGTCCGGTCCACCCTGGTCACGGCCATCTCGATTCCGCTGTCACTTTTGGTGACGTTCATCGGCCTGTGGGCCACCGGGTACTCGCTGAACATCCTCACGCTGGGCGCGCTGACCATTGCCATCGGCCGCGTGGTGGATGACTCGATCGTGGTGATTGAGAACATCAAACGGCACCTCAGCTACGGGGAGGACAAACGGGACGCCATTCTGACGGCCATCCGCGAGGTGGCCGGGGCCATCACCGCGTCGACCCTGACCACGGTTGCCGTGTTTGCGCCCATTGCCTTCGTGGGAGATCTGGCCGGGGAACTGTTCAGGCCGTTCGCCCTCACCGTCTCGATGGCGCTGCTGGCCTCGCTCGCCGTGTCGCTCACCATTGTTCCCGTGCTGGCCTACTGGTTCCTGCCCTCGGCGGCGTCCGACGTCGACCCCGCCACGGTGCGGGAGGAGGCACACCGGGCTGAGCAAAAATCGTGGCTACAACGCGGCTACCTGCCGGTGCTGGGCGCCACCCAGCGGCACCCGGTGTGGACGTTGACCGCCGGGGCACTGGTCCTGGCCGGAACGGCAGCAATGATTCCCCTCCTGCAGACCAACCTGCTCGGAAGTACCGGACAGAACAGTTTCAGCATCACCCAGACTCTTGAGCCGGGTTCGAGCCTGGAGACGACGGTGGCGGCCGCAGCCCAGGCCGAAGACGTGCTGGCCGGCTTCCCCGAGGTGCGGGACGTCCAGGTGACCGTGGGTAATGCCTCCAGCGGGTTTGCTACACGGTTCTCCGGTGGGACGTCGGTGGCCTCGTTCACGGTCATCACGGCCGAGGACGCCGACCAGGAACAGCTGCAGGATGACGTGCGTGACCAACTCGAAGTGGTGACCGGCGTCGGGACCTTCGCGCTGTCCGCCCAGCAGGGAGGTCTTGGCACCTCAAGCACCATCGACGTCAGCATTACCGCTCCGACGTCCGACGACCTGCGGTCGGCGAGCGACGTCGTCGTTGAGGCCATGCAGGGCGTCGAGGGCGCCGGGGATGTAACCAGTAACCTCTCGGCTGCGCAACCGCAGGTGCAGATCAGCGTGGACCGCGCTGCCGCCGTCGCGGCCGGTCTCAGCGAGGGCCAGATTGCCGGCCTGCTGGGCGGAAGCATCAGCCCGGTTCCCGGCGGGCAGGTGCGGCTCGACACCACCGACTATCCGGTCCTGATTGGCGAGGGCACCGAGCTGACCAGTCTCGAGCAGCTACAGGATCTGAGTTTGCCCACGCCGGCCGGGCCGATTCCGCTGACCTCGGTGGCGTCAGTCGTTGAGGTTCAGGTGCCCCTGTCAGTCACCAGTGCCAACGGTGAACGCACAGCGCAGGTATCCATCACGCCGTCCGAACAGAACCTCGGGGCGCTGACCGCCGCAGTCACTGAACGCCTTGACGGAGTCGACCTGCCGGCGGGTGCCACCGCCACCCTGGGTGGGGCGTCAGCGGAGCAGGCGGATTCCTTCGCCCAACTGTTCCTGGCACTCTGGGCCGCCGTCGCCATCGTGTACGTGATCATGGTGGCGACCTTCAAGTCCCTGATCCAGCCGCTGATTCTGCTGGTCTCGGTGCCGTTTGCCGCAACCGGCGCGATTGCCCTGCTGGTCATTACGCAGATTCCCCTGGGGCTCCCGTCGCTGGTGGGCATGCTGATGCTTGTGGGCATTGTGGTGACCAACGCGATTGTGCTCATTGACCTCATCAACCAGTACCGGCGTCCGCATGACGGCAGCCCTGGGATGAGCGTCGAGGACGCGATCATTCA
Source organism: Arthrobacter sp. CAN_A1 (assembly GCF_015751665.1). Classification (NCBI taxonomy): domain Bacteria; kingdom Bacillati; phylum Actinomycetota; class Actinomycetes; order Micrococcales; family Micrococcaceae; genus Arthrobacter; species Arthrobacter sp. CAN_A1. Next base: position 17,155 of record NZ_JADOUR010000015.1, read on the forward strand.
GGGCGCCCGCCAGCGGTTGCGGCCGATCCTGATGACGGCCCTGGCCACAGTTTTCGCGCTCACGCCGATGGCCCTCGGCTTGACCGGCGAGGGTGGGTTCATCTCGCAGCCGTTGGCGATTGTGGTGGTCGGTGGGCTGGTTTCCTCCACCGCTTTGACGCTGATTCTGGTGCCGGTGCTGTACCGGCTCGTGGAGGGACGGCGGGAAGCTCGCCTGCTGGCCCGCCACGGATCCCACGCCACCGGCCGCCGCGCGAAGTCCCACTGAGGGCCCTGCCCAGCGACTCACGTTGCCGGATGTCAGTCGGATCCAGCGCGGGAACAAAGCGCCGGACACCCCGGTTGCAGGTATAGTCGATGCAGATGCATCTACTTGGAGGAGGAACCATGCAGATCGGTATTTTCACCGTAGGTGATATCACCGTCGACCCGACCACGGGGAAGGCACCCACCGAGCACGAGCGCATCAAGGCGATGGTGACCATTGCCAAGCACGCCGAGGACGTGGGACTGGATGTCTTTGCCACGGGCGAGCACCACAACCCGCCCTTCGTGCCGAGCTCGCCCACCACCCTGCTGGGCTACATTGCCGCCCAGACCGAGCGCATCATCCTGTCGACGTCCACCACGTTGATCACCACCAATGACCCGGTCAAGATCGCCGAAGACTTCGCCATGCTACAGCACCTCTCCGACGGCCGGGTGGACCTCATCCTGGGCCGGGGGAACACGGCTCCCGTGTACCCGTGGTTTGGCAAGAACCAGCAGGACAGCGTTGAGCTGACCGTAGAGAACTACAACCTGCTCCGCCGCCTCTGGGATGAGGACGTGGTGAACTGGGAGGGCAAGCACCGCACGCCGCTGCGCAACTTCACCTCCACGCCACGCCCGCTCGACGGCGTCGCACCCTTTGTGTGGCACGGCTCCATCCGTACCCCGCAGGTAGCCGAGATTGCCGCCTATTACGGCGACGGCTTCTTTGCCAACAACATTTTCTGGCCCAAGGAGCACTACCAGCAGCTAATCTCGCTCTACCGTGAACGGTATGCCCACTACGGGCATGGCACTCCTGACCAGGCGATTGTCGGACTGGGTGGACAGTTCTTCATGCGCCGCAACTCCCAGGATGCGGTCAGGGAGTTCCGTCCGTACTTTGACAACGCGCCGGTATACGGTCATGGCCCCTCGCTCGAGGAGTTCACCTCACAGACGCCGCTCACGGTTGGCAGCCCGCAGGAAATGATCGAGAAGACCCTCACGTTCCGTGAGTTCTTCGGCGACTACCAGCGCCAGCTGTTCCTGGTGGACCACGCCGGATTGCCGCTGAAGACGGTGCTCGAACAGTTGGACCTGCTGGGATCCGACGTGCTGCCGGTGCTGCGGAAGGAATTTGCCGACCGCACGCCCTCCCACATCCCCGCATCCCCGACCTTCCAGAACCGGCGTACCGCCCTGACCGGGGCCCACAGTGCCTGACACCACCGAACCAGCGATCCGTCTCACCGCCGAAGCCTGGGAGTCCCTGTTCCGGGCCCAGGTGGCGGTGATGCGGCGGCTCCGCAACGATCCGTCCTTCAAGAAACTGGCCATCGGCGAGTACGACGTCCTGTTCAACCTCACCCGCTGCCCCACGGGCTGGACCCGGCTCAACGAACTCAACCGCAGCCTGTTGATTTCCCAGCCCAGCCTCAGCCGGATGGTGGAGCGCCTGGAATCCAAGGGTCTGATCCACCGGAAACCGGCGCCCGACGATCAGCGCGGCGTGATGGTGGCGCTGACCCCGGAGGGCCGGGAACTGCAACGCGAAATTGGGGCTGCACACGTCCGGGTGATCCACACGCTCCTGGGACCGATCCTCAAGACCGGTGAACTCGAACAGCTGCTTGAGCTCACCCACCGGATCCGCGAGGGTGTGGACGACTCCGAACGCGGCGATCACTGAAGCTGGATCAACTACCGAAGTTGGATCAGCGCACCCGGCTGATCGACGGGCAGGGAATCGACCACCGCGGTCACCTCCAGCTTCTCCAGCTGCAGGCTGCCGCCCACCGTCGAAAGGAAAGCGGTGTCCGAGGCGTCCCGGCCCGTCGCAATCCGGAGCAGTGACTCCCGCGGCGCCAGCCCGGTGGCGTCCACCACATGCCAGGCACCGTCCACCCATGCCTCGGCAACAGCGTGGAAATCCATGGGGCTCAGACCGGGCGCGTACACGGCGGCGAGCCGGGCGGGGACGTCCTTCGCCCGTAGGAGGGAAATGACCAGGTGGGCATAATCCCGGCATACGCCGCGGCGGCCCAGCAAGGTCTCGACGGCGCCGTCGGTGGGCCGTGAGGAGCCGGAGACGTACGCCAGCTCCTTGCCGACCCAGTCGCGCACGGCGTTGAGCAGTTCGGATCCCGCCAGCGAGCCGAACTCCGCGTACGACGTCGGCAGCAGCCGGTCCGATTCGCAGTAGCGGCTGGGGCGGACATAGCGGATCAGATCTGTTTCGGATGCCTCTTCGGCGGAGGCGGTCCCCGTGATGGTCGCCCTGTAATCGAGGGAGATGCTCGCCTCCCCGTCCACCGTGAGGGTGTGCAGCCGCCCCCCGTGGATGTCTTCCAGTTCCCCGGGGATGACCGGCTGGTCATTGACCAGCACCACCAGGTTTTCGTCGAAGGTGCTGTACCCGGGGTTCCGCACGGCGGCCAGGGCAAAGACGAGTGACGAGGCGGAGCGGGTCCGCGCCGTGATGCGGGCGGTCACTGATCGCTGCATGGGTGTACTCCTGGTGGGGTGGGGGTGGCAGTGCGCGGCGAGCCGTGGGTGCGGACTCTATGCTGAAGCTACCACCACGTTAGAACAAGGAAGGCTCCTTAGTGAATTCCATTCCCCAGCACCAGGTCCAGGACCTCGAGGGTCGCACAGTAGTGATCACCGGAGCGAACAGCGGTCTCGGCTTGCAAACGGCGATAGCGCTGGCCCGGCGGGGAGCCTCGATAACCCTCGCCTGCCGCAGCGCAGCGCGGGGGGCTACAGCCCTCGAAACCGTCACCACCCGGGTTCCGGGTGCCACTGTTGAGCTGCGGATCCTCGACCTGTCATCGTTGGCGTCGGTGCGGAGCTTCGCGGCCGACTGGACCGAACCCCTTGACCTGCTGATCAACAACGCGGGAGTGATGGCCACACCGCGGGTCCTTACCGTGGACGGGTTCGAGCAGCAGCTGGGGATCAACCACCTCGGTCACTTCGCCCTGACGGGTCTCCTGCTGCCCTACCTCCGCGAAACCCCGGCCCCCCGGGTGGTGTCGGTGTCCAGCCTCGCCCACAAGCGGGGCACCATCAATTTCGACGACCTGAATTCCACCACCAGGTATCGCCGGTGGACCGCCTACAGCCAAAGCAAGATAGCCAACCTGTACTTCACCATGGAACTCGACCGTCGGGTCAAAGGCACCGGAGAGCAGCTACTCGCGGTGGCCGCCCACCCCGGCCTGTCCAATACCAATCTCACCGCCGGGATGGGCACCACCCCGGTGCTCCACGTCCTGGGTGGCTTCTTCAAACTCTTCGGACAGTCTGACAGTGCTGGCGCCCTACCCATCCTGCGGGCGGCTACCTCGCCGTCGGCCAGCGGTGGGGACTATTCCGGCCCCGACGGACCAGGGGAAACCAGAGGCAACGCGGTACTGGTGGCACCGTCGCCGCGCGTGCTCGACCCCGTGGTTGGCGGCAGGTTATGGGACGTCAGCGCCGCGATGACCGGCGTCACCTTCCCCGACCTACCGGCGGCCTGAGCACGGCGGGGGCTACTCGGCGAGCTGCAGCGACGCGATCATCCGGCGAATGCTGGTGAAGGTTGCCGTGTCGAAGGCCTCATCCGCGTCGGCAATGGTTTCGAAGGAAACGGTCCGGGACCCAACCTGCTCGGGGGTCAACGCGGTCAGCGAAATCGCATCGCCGAACGAGTACAGCCCAATATGTTCGGGACCCTGCACCGTGTTGGTGAGCGTGCAGGCGGCACCGTCGGCACCTCCCACCACGTCGGTGATGCCGTAGGAGCTGAAGAACCTGAAACCCTCGATCAGGCGGACCACCAGCCGCGGATCAATGGACTGGTCCGACTCCGCTGTGGACGGCAGATCCACCGGCTGGCTGAGGATCACCGTGTAGGGGCTTGCGTCGTCGGGCAAACAGTCCTCCTCCGCCCCAATGATGCCGGTGTGGAGCTGGGCCATGGGGCGTCCGTCGGCATTCTCGACGGCGACGTGGACCGATTCCGGCTCGAAACCATCACCAGGATCCTCGATTGGCTCGGCGGTCCAGTCTGGGGGAAGCTCGAAGCTCACCAGGGCCTGCGGGTCGGTGTAGATCACCCAGTCGTCGTCGGGTGCAGGCCGGTCCGCGACGGTGGGCTTCGGGTCCGGTTCGGTGGTCACCTGGGGTGCCGCCGAACTGCTGTCCGACGACGACGGCGTCCCGGACTGCGCAGGGCGGTCACCGATTTCCAGCCCGGTGCAGCCCGAGAGTGCTACTGCCGCGGTGAGCGCCAGCGCTCCCCCGGCGGTGATCCGCGCGGTTCGCGGTGATCGGCTCATCTGTATCCTGTCATCGTGGTTGCGTGCCCTGCTGCGAGTCTAATCAGTGAAACTCCTCACAGGGGGGCATCCACACCGGACACCGTGCAGAATTACAGGTATGCCCACCGCCTCGCCCCGCGCGACCGTCACCTCCGAGCGCTTTCCGACTGCGCTGGGGCCCGTTCAGGTGAGGATTTCGCGGACCGCCGGGGTTGGTGCACCCCCGTGGGTGCTGCTGCATGGGGCAGCCGGGTCGTGGCGGACGTTCAGGGAGTTGCAGGCGGCGCCCAACTTCCCCACCGGTGTTGACACTGTGGTGATCGATCTGCCGGGGTGGGGTGACTCCCCCGGCGTCGGGACCTTCACTATCGGGGCGCAGGCTGCGGCCATCGTCGAGGTGCTCACCCAGGCTGGCTACCACCGGTGGCGGATCTTCGGGCATTCGATGGGCGCCGTTCCGGCCCTGGAGATCGCGGTGCGGGAACCGGTCCGCACCGTGGCCGTGGTGGTCCTGTCTCCCACCACGGTGATCGCCTCCCGCGCCTTCCGCCAACCGTGGCGGAATCTGTCGACGATGGGCCCGCTCCTCGGGATGAAAACCATCATGCGGTTCCTGCAGCTCATCGGGCCGATGGGGCCCCGCCTGGTGGCAGTTGCCCGACGGACCGGTCTGCTCACACTGGTGTTGAGGCCCTTCGTCGTCAGCCCGGCTACCCTGACGGGACCGGTGGTCGATGCCCTCGCCGTCGATGCCCGTCCCGCCGCCTTCGCTGTTGCCGCGGCCGCGCTGGGGGGCCACGACTTTTCCCCCTGGCGGCGGGCCGGGGGCAGCCAACTGATCCTGCGGGGTGAGCGGGATGTCTTCACCTCGGCTGCCGAGGTTGCGGAACTGGCCCGCTTGCTCCCGCAGGCGCGGGCCGGAGTGTTGCCTGGTACCGGACATTTTGCCCATGTGGAGGATCCACGCGCAGTGGCGGGCTTCCTGGCGGCAGAGACAGCGCGGCTGCCCGCGGCGTGAAGCTGGGCCCGGAAACGGGCCGGGCCAGCCGCCGTCGCCGAACACCTTCAGGCGGTGCGGCCCAGTCCCCGCACCGATACGACGGCCGCGGTGACCGATCTGGCGGCGAGGGCAATGTCGCGTTCAGTAGTGGCGGCGGTCCACGAGAACCGGACCGCAGTCTGGGCGGTTTCCCGGTCTATCCCCAGTGCCAGGAGGACGGCGGACGGCTCGTCGCTGCCTGCGGCGCAGGCCGACCCGCTGGAGCAGACGACGCCGCGCCGCTCGAGTTCCAGCAACACCGATTCGCCGCTGGTGCCGGGAAAACAGAACGACGCGAGATTAGGTAGGCGCTGCCCAGAGTCTCCGGTGATTACCGCACCGGGGACGGTGTCCAGCACATGCCTGATGAGGAAGTCCCGCTGCGCTGTTGCGGCGGGGACCGCAGTGCCACGCTCCCCTTGTGCGAGGGCCAGCGCGGTGGCGAGACCCACGGCTCCGGCAACATTTTCGGTTCCCGAGCGCCTCCCCCGTTCCTGTCCGCCGCCGTGGATCAACGGTTCCACCGGGGTGCGGCCCCTGACGTAGAGCAGCCCGCTCCCTTTGGGCGCGCCCAGCTTGTGACCGGACAGCGTCAGCGCGTCGACGCCCAACTCGGCGACGGTGAGGGGGAGCCAGCCGCCCGCCTGGACGGCGTCGGTGTGGAAGGGCACCGAGACCGCCGCGCAGCGGTCTGCGAGCGCCCGCACGGGCTGGACGGTCCCCACCTCGTTGTTTGCGTACATGATGGAGCACAGGGCGGTGCCGGGGGTGAGGGCCTCGGCGAGGTCATCCGGGTTGACGAGGCCCGTGGGCGATACCGGCACCACAGTGATCCGGAACCCGTGGAACCGGCGGAGGTAGTCGAGTGTTTCAAGGACGGCCGGGTGCTCGATGGCACTGGTAACCAGGTGCCGGTCGCGGGGGGTGGCGAGGGCGATGCCCTTCAAGGCAAGGTTGTTGGCCTCGGTGCCACCTGAGGTGAAGGTGAGTTCGGAGGGACGGCAGCCGAGCACCGTCGCGGCACCCTGCCGGGCGGCGCTCAGGGCACGGGCCGCCGTTTCCCCCATCCCGTGGTGGCTGGAGGGGTTCCCAAAGTCGGAACTGAGCAGCGGCCACATCGCGGTCAGGACATCCTGCCGCACCGGTGCAGTCGCTGCTGCATCAAGGTAGATCATCAGGAGCCCCGATCTTCCGGTCCGGGGCCGGGCTGAGGTCCAGGTCCGTGCTGAGGTCCGGGGCCGGGCTGAGATCCAGGTCCAGGCCCAGATCCAGTGCATGGACGCTGTGGGTCAACGCGCCGGAAGAAATGAGGTCCACGCCGGTCCGGGCGATTGCTGCAACGGTGTCCAGCCGCACGTTGCCGCTGGCTTCCACCAGGGCGCGCCCTGCCACCAGCAGTACCCCCTCGGTCAGCTGGTCCAGGCTGAAATTGTCGAGCATGATCGTGTCCACCCCGGCGGCGAGGACCGGCTCGATCTGGTCGATCCTGTCCACCTCAACCTCGAAGTGCACGGTGTGGGGAAGCCGGGCTTTCGCCGCTGTGAGCGCGTCGGTCAGCCCGGAGCTACCACCCTGGGCCAGCAGGGCCAGGTGGTTGTCTTTGGCCATGACAGCGTCCGAGAGGCTGAAGCGGTGATTGAACCCTCCGCCGCAGCGGACCGCGTAGCGTTCCAGCACCCGCAGGCCCGGGGTGGTTTTGCGGGTATCGACAATGCGGGCGCCAGTGCCCGAGACCGCCTGCACGAACTGTGCGGTCAGGGTGGCGATCCCGCTGAGCCGCTGCGCCAGATTCAGCGCCACCCGCTCGGCGGTGAGGACCGCGCGGGCTGGACCGGTGAGAACGGCCAGCACGGCCCCGCCGTCGAACACCTCGCCGTCATGCACCAGGAACCGCACCGTGGTGCGCTGATCGGTCAGGCGCAGCGCAGCCTCAATGACCTGCTCGCCGCAGAACACACCCGCCTCCCGCGCGACGATCGATGCCTGAGCAGTGGCGGCAGCGGGAATCAGCGTCTCAGAGGTGATATCCCCCCACGGGGCGTCTTCGGCGAGCGCGCCAGAGACGATGCGATCGACGTCGGCGGGTGCTGGCTGAGAGGTCCGCTGGCTCATGGCTGCGCCCTTCGGTAGGAGGTGAGGTGGGAGGCGCCGTCGTGCGGGTTCCGTGCCGGGAAGTCGGTGCGGTAATGGGCACCCCGCGATTCTTCGCGGGCTGCCGCTGCGTGGACCAGCAGCCGCGCCGCAATGAGCAGATTGCCCGTCTCGCGTTGTTCGACTGATTCGGTGGCAGCAGAGAACTGGTCGAGCTGTTTGGCGGCCACCTGCAGTCCGGCGCCACTGCGGGTCACTGCAGCATGATCGGTCATCACGCGTTGCAGCGTGCGACGGTCGCAGACCTCGAGCGCCGTCGGGTCCGGGAACTGCAGCGCTGTGGCGGGGAACGCAGGCCAGCCGCCGTCGTCGTCATTCCTTCCGGTGAGGGCGTCCACCGCCCGGCTGGCAAAGACCAGGCCCTCCAGCAGGGAGTTGGACGCCAGCCGGTTGGCCCCGTGGACTCCGGTGCACGCGGCCTCGCCAACGGCGTAGAGACCCCTCAGGGAGGTCCTCCCCCACAGGTCGGTCTGGATGCCGCCCATCCAGTAGTGGGCTGCCGGGACCACCGGCAGCGGATCAGTCGACCAGTCAAAACCGTGGGCAGCGGTCAGCCGGTGCAGGGACGGGAACCGGGTGGCCAGGAAGTCCTGCCCGCCCAGACCTGTCGCATCGAGGTAGACCCGTTCCTCGCCGCGGTCCTTCAGATGGAGGGCAATGCTGCGGGAGATGACGTCGCGCGGGGCCAACTCCGCTGCCGGGTGGTAGTCGGGCATGAACCGGTGCCCCGCCCCGTCGAGCAGGACCGCTCCCTCCCCGCGGACAGCCTCCGAGATCAGCAGGTTGCCGGGGACATCCAGGGCGGTGGGATGGAACTGGAAGAATTCGAGATCCTTCACGACGGCGCCCGCCCGCCAGGCAGCCGCCAGCCCATCCCCGGTGGCAACCCGCGGATTGGTGTTGTGGGAGAAGAGCTGCCCCGCACCCCCGGTGGCGAGGATGACGGCGTCAGCGTCGAGGGTCGTCATGGCTCCCCCGCGGAGGATCTCAACGCCGCTTACGGCGGCGTCGGCTCTGCCGGTGAGCAGGTCTGTCAGGAAGGCGTCCTCCAGCACCGCAATACCCGGGTCCCGCCGGACGGCGGCAATCAGGGCCACCGCGACGGCCGCACCAGTGGCGTCGCCGCCGGCGTGCAGGATACGCGACGCCGAGTGCGCTGCCTCCCTGCCCAGAGCCAGGTCTCCGCCTGCTGTGCGGTCGAACGGCGTGCCCAGGGCCAGGAGCGCTTCGATGTGCCGGGCCGCCTCGGCGCAGAGGACCTGCACGGCCGCCGGCACGCAGGATCCGCTGCCGGCCGCGAGGGTGTCGGCGATGTGGCTGGCTACGCTGTCGCCGTCGTGGTCCGCGCTGTCGTGGTCCGGACCCTGCTGGTGAGCCGGATGCCCGGCTGCGCCGCGGCCCTGCAGGACGGCAGCAATCCCGCCCTGGGCATGCCAGGTGTTGCTGTCCTCCAGCTGCCCTTTCGTGATCAGGGTGACGGCGGTGCCGGGGGCGGCCCGTCGCAGGCGGAGTGCCGCGTAGAGTCCGGCAAGACCGCTACCCACCACCACGACGCGGCGGGCCGAGCCGGTGCTCATGGCTGGACGGCCAGCATGCGCTCCAGCGCCACCCTGGACGGTTCGGCGACCGACTCGTCGACGGTGATCCGGTTCAGCACCGTGCCAGCCACCAGGCCTTCCAGAACCCACGCCAGGTAGCCCGGGTGGATGCGGTACATGGTGGAACAGGGACAGATCACCGGGTCGAGGCAGAAGATGGTGTGTTCCGGGTGCTGGCTGGCCAGCCGGTTGACCATGTTGATTTCCGTGCCGACGGCGAAGGTGGTGCCAGGCTCGGCTGACTCGATGGCCCGACGGATGTAGTCGGTGGAGCCTGCGGCGTCGGCCGCGTCGACCACCTCCATGGGGCATTCCGGATGGACAATCACGCGGACGCCTGGATAGTCTGCCCTCGCCTGCTCGATCTGGCTCACTGAGAAGCGTTTGTGGACCGAGCAGAAACCGTGCCACAGGATGACCCGGGCGTCCTGCAGGATTGCCTCGTCGTTGCCGCCCAGCGGTTTGCGTGGGTTCCACAGCGGCATCTGGTCAACCGGCACCCCCATGGCCTTCGCGGTGTTCCGGCCCAGATGCTGATCGGGGAAGAACAGCACCCGCTGACCCCGTTCGAAAGCCCATTCAAGCACTGCCGCGGCGTTCGAGGAGGTGCACACGATCCCCCCGTTGCGGCCGCAGAATCCCTTGAGCGCTGCAGAGGAGTTCATGTAGGTGACGGGGATGACCGGGACGCGGCCGTCGTCGTCGGGCTCTGTCCCGAACAGCTCGGCCAGATCATCCCAGCAGTCGGTGACGGAATCGATGTCGGCCATATCGGCCATGGAACAGCCCGCAGCGAGGTTGGGGAGGATGACCGCCTGGTCCGGGCGGGAGAGCATGTCGGCGGTTTCGGCCATGAAGTGGACGCCGCAGAAGATGATGGTCTCGGCCTGGGTTTTTTCGGTCGCCGCGCGTGCCAGCTGGTAGGAGTCGCCCACGAAGTCGGCGTACTTGACCACCTCGTCCCGCTGGTAGAAGTGACCCAGGATGACCGCGCGGTCGCCGAGTGTTGCCTTGGCTGCGAGGATCCTCGCGTCGAGCTCCTCATCGCTGGCAAGCCGGTACTCTTCGGGCAGCTCCCCCTGCCGTGGGGTGGTGGGCGGGGCGACGTCGCGCATCGAGGCGCCGGGGCCGTAGGCGGGCAGGGTTTCCCGGTCGATGGTCCACGGATCCGCGGCGAGAGCCGGCGAGCACGTGGTGACGCGCTGGCTTTGGGCGTGCTCGCGGGTCACAAGCTGGATCGCAGTGGTGACACTGGTCATGGTGGCTCCTGAAGTGTTAGTCAGTGGAGGTGCTGGCAGGGACTGGGGTGGCAGGAACTGGGCTGGCCTGGGCGCCAAGGATGCTGGCTGTTCCCGTATAGCGGTAGAGCCGCGGCGGTCGGTGGCGGACGCCCTGGAGGTACTCATCGGTGGGGGTGATGTCGGGGGTAGCCCGGAGCTGGCGGCGGAAGTTCGCCGGATCGAGGTGGCGGTCCAGCACCGCCTCGTAGACCTCCCTGACCTGCGCAAGGGTGAAGGTGTCGCCGAGGAAGTGGTAGGCGATCGAGCCGTATTCCATCTTGCTGCGGAGCCGCCAGAGGGCGTAGTCAACGATGGCGTTGTGGTCGAACGCCAGATTCTCCAGTTTGTCGGCCCGGAACCACCTGACGTTCTCGGATTCCCGGGTCAGGGCCGCCTCGTCGGGTTGGACCAGCGCCCAGTAGACGATCGAGACCAGGCGCTGGGTGGCTGCGCGGTCCAGCCCGCCGAAGGCGTAGAGCTGTTCCAGGTAGTTGGGGACCAGCCCGGTGGTCTCCCGGAGATTACGTGATGCGGCGTCCTGCAGTGATTCCACCTGCGCAAGGGGACCACCGGGTAGTGCCCACTTGCCCAAGTGCGGCTGCCTGATCCGGCGGACCAACGGTAGCCACAGGGTGGGACGGCCCGACCTCGCGCTGGGCCGGAGAGCGAAAATCACTGTGGAGATGGCAAGGGCCGGAGGCTGGAGCTGCCGCTCGGAGACGTTGGCCGCGTCTGCGTACATCGGATCCCCTCACGTAGTATCCGCTCACTTAATGTCAATATGACTCTAAGTCATATTAGCCCGAATCCGCCACTTCGCCAACCCACCGCTCCTCACCCTCGCGCTGAGTCAACACCTATGACCGGTTTCCGGGGAAATTTCGGTCATATGTGTTGACTCAACCCAAAGGGGGTGGTGGTGGGGCGGGGTCAGGGGCTGGGCGGGGGCTGGGCGGCGGCTCGCATCAACGGGAGGATCCGCCCCTCGAAATGGGTGTTGAGCACGATGACGGACGACGAACGCACCACGGTCCGGGTAGCGATGATCGCGTCAATCACCCGCTGCAGGTCCGGGTTGGACCGGGCCGCCACCTTGGCCAGCAGGTCGCTCTCCCCCGAGACGGTGTGGACCTCCTGGATCTCCGGAATCTTCGCCAGCGCGACGGCGACGGCATCGTGCCCCGAGTCCTGGTGGATAGTCAGCGAGCAGTACGCGACCACTGGATAGCCGAGGCTGCGCGGCTCGATCCGCGGACCCCAGCCGGCAATCACTCCTTCGCGCTGCATCCGGTCCAGCCGCGCCTGGATGGTGGCCCGGGCAACTGAGAGTCGCCGTGACGCCTCAAGAACGCTCATCCGGGGATCGTCAGTGAAGAGCTCGGCAATCCGGGAGTCGAGCGGGTCGATGACCATGTGTGACCTTTCGGGAGCTGAGAAGACGTGCCGCGGTTGTGTCCTGGCGAAATAGTGACTACTGTCACAGTCGTTGGTCTATACGACCAAGCGGCAGGGGTGGGTTCGACGGCGCACGTGCTCCTGTCGCTTTTTTTGTGCCGTCTTTTATTCAGCTTACCTAACACTCTGTCTAGCTATCGGTCGAGTTCCGGGGCATTTCGATACACACTGCACAGCTACCGCTGCACAGATTGCAGAGCAAATGTTTTGGACGTAGCGTCGCTCCAGCAAAGTGACTTCGATCATAAGGACGGCAATGAACTCCACGCCCACCCCTCCCGAGGAGGAACTGACGACGCTGTACCGGCTCCTGGTGGCAGTGCGTCAGTTGGATATTGCGGCGGTCCGCTGGCAACGGCAGGGCATCATTCCCGGATACGCTCCCCTGCTGGGTCAGGAAGCCGCCCAGGTGGGCAGCGGGTTCGCCGTCGACACGGCCAGGGACTTCGTCTTCCCCACCTACCGCGAGATGGGCGTCGCCCGGGCGATGAATGTCGACATGGTGCAGTACATGGCCACCCACAAGGCCATCTGGCACGGCGGACTTTACGATCCCGCTGCCACCCGTCTCGCACCGATCCAGGCTGTCGTAGCCGGCTCGGTCCTCCACGCCGTCGGGTGGGCCCATGGCCAAACCCTTGCCCAGCAGGAGCGCGAACCCGGAACCGGCAGCGGAGTGGCTCTCACCTACTTCGGCGACGGCGCCAGCTCCCAGGGCGACGTCCACGAAGCAATGAACTTTGCTGCAGTCATGAAGGCTCCGGTGGTCTTCTTCGTGCAGAACAACGGCTGGGCCATCTCCGTTCCCACCTCGGCGCAGGTTGCCGGCGGCGCCGTCGCCGCCCGCGCGGCCGGGTATGGGATGCCGTCGCTGACCGTCGACGGGAACGACGTCGTCGCCGTCCTGGCCGCGACCCGCCAGGCCATCGAGCACTGCAGGGCGGGGAACGGGCCCATGCTGATCGAAGCCCATACTTACCGCCTGGGTCCTCATTCCACCAGCGACGACCCCGGCCGGTACCGCTCCCTCGCCGACGAGCAGACGGCCCGAAGCCTCGATCCGGTCCAGCGCTGCGCGGACCTGCTCAGGACCGCTTATGGCACCGGCGACGACTACTTCGACACGGTGCTGGCCGACGCGGAGGCGGAGATCGACCGGGTGCGAGAGGGCGTGGAGGCCCTCGATGCACGGCCGGGTTCCGACATGTTCGCCTACGTATTTCAGGAAAGCACCCCCGCCCTGCAGCAGCAGGAAAGAGCATGGAGAGAGGAATCAGAGCATGTCTGAGCAGACGACAACCGCCGATGCCACCGCTTCAGCAGCGAGCCAACCCGGGTCCCACCTGGAACACCTCTCCATGCAGCAGGCACTGAACCGGGCCCTGGCCGAATCACTCGAGGAGAATCCCAAAACCCTCATCTTCGGCGAGGATGTCGGCCGTCTGGGCGGTGTCTTCAGGATCACCGACGGGCTGCAGGAACGGTTCGGCGCCGACCGGGTCTTTGACACCCCGCTGGCCGAATCAGGCATCCTGGGCATGTCGGTGGGCCTGGCTATGGCCGGATTCCACCCCATTCCCGAGGTGCAGTTCGACGGGTTCGCCTACCCGGCCGTCAACCAGATTGTCTGTCAGATTGGCCGGATGAACTACCGCAGCCGCGGCACCCTCCCCATGCCGATCACGCTGCGCGTGCCCAGCTTCGGCGGGATCCGCGCGCCGGAGCACCACGGCGAGAGCCTCGAGAGTCTTTTCGCCCACGTGCCAGGGCTGAAGGTGGTCTCACCCTCCACACCGCATCAGGCCTACCACCTGCTCAAGCACGCCGCCCGGCGGCCCGACCCGGTGATCTTTATGGAACCGAAGGCACGGTACTGGCAGAAGGGGGAGGTCAACACCGCCGACGGCGGCACCCTCGATGGCGCCCATGTTGCCCGCAGCGGACGCCACGTCACGCTCATCGCCTGGGGCGCCATGGTGTCACGCTGCCTGCAGGTCGCCGAGCTGGCGGCCGAGGACGGGATCGACGTCGAAGTCCTCGACCTGCGCTGGCTGAAGCCCATCGACGCCGCCGCCCTGGCCACCTCTGTGACCAAGACGCGCCGCGCCGTCGTCGTCCATGAAGCACCACGCACCAGTGGACTCGGAGCGGAAATTGCGGCCATCGTGACGGAGCAGTGCTTCAATGTGCTTAAGGCACCGGTGGAACGGGTGACGGGATTCGACGTCCCCTACCCCTCGGGTGACCTGGAGGACGAGTACGTGCCGAACATCGACCGGATCCTGTTCGGCATTCAACGAGTATTGGAGCATCGCCGTGGCTGAACTGTCCTTCCCACTCCCCGACCTCGGCGAGGGCCTGATCGAGGCCACCGTCCTCGAATGGCTGGTGGCCGTCGGCGACACTGTCGAACGCAACCAGCCGCTGGTCGAAGTGGAAACCACCAAGTCCGCCGTCGAACTACCATCACCCCAGGCCGGAACTGTGGTTAGAGTTCATGGTGAGCCGGGCGAAGTGGTCAAAGTGGGGGAACCGCTCATTGTGTTTGAGGTCCCCGACAATACGGCCGGCATTGTCGGAACGGTCCCGCAGGAGCATGCGCCCAAGCGGCGGGTGCGCCTGAGCCCCGTGTCCGACGACGACTGATACGTCTAACCTGAGGAGATCGACATGGGACGCCACCGGGACCACCTCGTAGAGGGAATCGATCCCCATCTATCAGTTGAGGAGCACCATCCGGCACAGGAATCCACCTCCCGCCCGGTGTTGCTGCTGCACGGCTTCGCGTCGTCGGCCAAACTGAACTGGCACGATTCCGGCTGGGTCAGGGCCCTGACCGACGCCGGCCGCCGGGTGATCACCGTCGATTTACCGGGCCACGGCAACAGCGCATCCCCGGAGGAACGGGACGCCTACGCGCCGAGCCGGATCCGCGCCGACCTCCTGCAGGTGCTGCAGGACGCCCACGTGGTTCCCCTTGAGGAGTCAAAACCTGCGAGCGGCGTGGACCTCATCGGGTATTCGCTCGGGTCACGGCTGGCCTGGGAATTCGGGGCCACCCAGCATGAGCTGGTGCACCGCATGGTCCTGGGTGGGCCGGGTTCAGAGGACCCGCTGGCCGACTTCGATCTGGCGGCCGCCCAGCAGCACCTGGCCGATGGCACGCCAATCGACGATGCGTCCACCGCCGACCTGCTGCGAATGGCCCGTCTGGTGCCCTCCCACGACGTCTTTGCACTGCTCACCATGGTTGAGGCCATCAAGGGTGAACCGTTCAACCCCGCCGAGGCCGTACCGCAGATGCCGCTGCTGCTCGTCGCCGGGGAGAAGGACGACCGGGCCACCACCCTGCCGGAGCTGGCGGCCCTGAGCAAACACGCCGAGACTCTCTGGCTACCCGGTCGCACCCACACCAACGCGGTGACCTCCCGGGCCTTCAAATCGGCTGCCCTCGACTTCCTCAACGGGTAAACCTGGGGCCGTGCTGCGGGGTCCGTGTGGCGCGTCACCCGCCCCGCTGAAATACGGTAGCGTGGCATAGTCAGCGTACTTAGCACTACGGGCTGATCCCTGGCATGCCATCCGCACCGTAAGGACTCCGTGAACGAACTTTTGGCGCAGCGGTATCAAACCGCTGAGCTCCTTGGCACGGGCGGCGCGGCGGCCGTGTACCGTGCAACCGATCAGAACCTGGGCCGCGATGTAGCGGTGAAAGTGTTCAATCCCAGCACCTCCGACGACGACGACTATCGCCGCCAGCACACCGAGACGATGCTGCTGGCCACGCTCAATCACCCCGGGCTGGTGACCCTGCACGATGCAGGCCTTCACGAGGACGAATCAGGGCGGACCACCAGTTTCCTGGTGATGGAACTCGTTGACGGCCGGGACCTGAGGAAACTCCTCAAGGCCGAACGGCTGGAGCCCTTCGAGGTGGCCCAGCTCGGTGCCGATCTGGCTGACGCGCTGGCTTATGTGCACTCTCAGGGCGTCATTCACCGGGACGTGAAACCGGCCAACATTCTGTTGTTCCGTGCTGGCGAGCAGGACACCCGCCTGTACTCCAAGCTGACCGATTTCGGCATTGCCCGGATGGTTGATGCCACCACCGCCACAGCAACCGGCGCCACCATCGGCACCGCCAACTACCTCAGCCCCGAGCAGGCGCACGGCACCACGGTTGACTACAGGTCAGACATCTACTCGCTCGGGCTGGTGCTGCTTGAATGCCTCACGGGCCAGAAGGCATTTCCTGGGGCGGTGGTCGAGGCGGCTGTTGCCCGACTCCTGAGGGACCCCGAGGTCCCGGAGTCGCTGGGGCCGGTGTGGGTCCCGCTGCTGACCAGTATGACCGCGCGCAGCCCCCTGGGGCGCCCCGATGCCCATGAGGTGGCCCTCGCGCTCCGGGAATTCACCGACGACGACGCCAGCGGTCCGGTCAGCGGCTCCGGCGCAGGCCAGCCCCGTCCAGGCGAGGTAAGCCCTGACCTGTCAGAGCCCACCACCGGCGGGATTGTCACCGGTGGGATCACGACCGGCAACGTCTATATCCCCGCGCCGCCGGCACACGCTCCGACCCTCGGGTAAGCCGACCCCGATCGGGCCAGCTACCGCACCGGCGGGCCGACTCCCCCCGGCTACCGGTTTACTTGTCCTCGACCGTGTCTTCCTCGGGCTCAAAACTGGTCGGTTCCTTGGTGACGCCGGCCCCTATCCCGTCTTCGGACTCGGGGATGGTGGCATCAGGGCCCTCGGACTTCTCATCGGCGTTGATGTCTTCTCGGTTCGGCTGCTCAGTCATGGCGGTCCTCCTGGTTGCTGGTCACCTCGTCCTGCAATCCTACGAGCCAGCAGGCCCGCCCTGAAAACGCCAGCCCCCGCGCCGTCGGCTGGGAGATGGCGACATGACTCGAGGGCCGAATATGGGAAGCTGATTCCATGATGAAGTCGGATCGTGTTCACCCGTGGATACGGCGGGTTGCCATTGAAGTGGGCGGATGGACCCTGGTGGTGCTCGGCCTTGCCGCCCTGGTGCTGCCCGGCCCCGGACTGTTGATGCTCGCCGCCGGTCTGGCGGTGCTCTCACTCAGGTATTCCTGGGCGGACCGACTCCTGCACCCAGTCAAGGCTCGCGCCCTGCAAGCGGCCGCCCTGAGCGTCCAGACCTGGCCCCGCATTACGTTCAGCGTGCTGGGCGCCCTGATCATCATGGCTATCGGCATCATGTGGGGGTTGCAGCCCACCGTTCCGGGCTGGTGGCCGCTGGAAGAGCGGTGGTGGCTGCCGGGTGGCTGGGTCACCGGCGGGACCATGATCGGGTCCGGCGTGATCGCTATCTCACTCATCGTCTACAGCTACCGACGATTCCGGTCCGCGCGACCCGCGAGCTGATCAACCCGAAGGCTTTGCCTACTTGAGGAACTTCGAGGTCCGGCGGTCTGCGAGGGGCTTCCCGCCGGTTTGGCAGGTGGGACAGTACTGCAGCGAGGAATCAGCGAACGACACTTCACGCACCGTGTCACCGCAGACGGGGCACGCCTGACCCGTGCGGGCGTGCACCCGCAGGGCCTCCCGCTTGGTGTCCTTGAGTTCCTTGGCGGGCCGCCCTGCAGCCGCCTCAATAGCAGCCCTCAGCAGCTGGTGCATGGTGGCATGCAGGGTGCCGACGGCGTCGTCGTCAAGTTTATTGGCCAGCGCGAACGGTGACAGCCGCGCCGCATGGAGGATTTCGTCGCTATAGGCATTCCCGATCCCTGCCACCTTTGACTGGTCCCGCAGCAGCCCCTTGAGCTGCCCACCATGCGAATGCAGCAACTCGGTGAACGAGTCGCGATCCATTTCGAGGGCATCCGGCCCCAGCCGGGCAATCCCTGGGACTTCCTCGGGGCGCTCCACCACGTAGGCTGCCAGCGACTTCCTGGTGCCCGCCTCGGTCAGGTCAAAGCCGGGCTCGTCGCCCGACCCCTGATCGGCGAACCTTACTCGCAGGGCAATCGGCCCCTTACCCGGTTTCAGCGCCGCGGTATTGAGGCTCTCGGACCATCTCAGCCAGCCGGCACGCGCCAGATGCATCACCAGGAATAGGCCACCGATCTCCAGCACCAGGAACTTGCCGCGACGGCCCACTGAGTCCACCGGGAGCCCGGCAAGAGCCTGCACCGGGACCTTGGCGGTCTTCAACACCGAGAAGGACGCGACCTCAAGACCGGCGACGACGGCGGGCTGGCCGTCAGACGGGAGGAGCTTCCTCCTGAGGAAATCAACAAGTCCCTGCACCTCCGGCATCTCTGGCATGGACCTAGGTTAACACTGTCGCCCACGACAGAGGCCGACAGAAGCGGTGAATTTTCCCGCCACTGTCGGCCTCTGTGTGGTGTGCGAGGGCTAGTGGTGGGACACGCCCAGCGGTGCACCCTTGGTCTCCTTGACCAGGCTGACGCCGATGAAGGAGATCACGCACAGCACCATGATGTAGATCGCGACTGAACCGGACCACTCATACGCCTCAAGGAGTGCCTGCGCCACCGTGGCAGCGAATGCTCCACCGAGGATCGCGCCGAGGGCGTACCCGATGCTGATGCCCGAGTACCGGACCTGCGCCGGGAACATCTCGGCGTACATGGCTGACATCGGCCCGTAGGACAGGCCAAGCCCGATGGTCAGGATAAACAGGGCGATCCCATAGAGCACAATGTCGCCGCTGTCGATCATCATAAACATCGGGAGCATCCAGAGGAACACCAGGGCATACCCAATCTGGAAGGTGCGGACCCTGCCGATCTTGTCCGACAGCCAGCCCCCGACCATGGTGAAGATCAGCCAGCCGAAGGAAGCGAGGACTGTGGCGAGGAGTACCTGCTGGATGGGCAGTTCGAGGCGCCCGGTGGCGTAGGAGATGAAAAACGCGATCAGGAGGTACCCGGCTGCGTTGTTGCCAATGAAGATTGCTGCTGACAGGAAGACCTCTTTGGTGTGGTTCTTGAACAGTTCGCGCAATGGCGCCTTGCTCTCGGCCTTGCGCTGCGCCATTTCCTTGAAGACCGGGCTTTCCGCGACCGACCGGCGGATCACGTAACCCACCACGATCAGCACCACAGACAGCAGGAAGGGAATCCGCCAGCCCCACGCCAGGAATTCATCTTCGGTGAGGACAGTGCGCAGCAGCAGGAGCAGGCTGGTGGCCAGGATCATGCCGATGGGGACGCCAATCTGGGGAAAGGCACCGAAGAGGCCGCGCTTGTGCACCGGCGCGTGTTCGACGGCCATCAACGCCGCGCCACCCCATTCACCGCCGGCAGAGAAGCCCTGGATGATGCGGAACAGGATCAGCAGGACCGGGGCCCAGATGCCGATCTGTGCATAGGTGGGAAGCAGGCCAATCAACGCTGTCGCGCCGCCCATCAGCACGAGAGTCATGACCAGGACCGCCTTGCGGCCGATCCGGTCCCCGAGGTGGCCCGCAACAATGGCTCCCAGCGGACGGAACAGGAAACTGATGCCGATCAGGGCGAAGGACAGGATCTGGGCAAGGCCGGGATTCGAGTCGGAGAGCGGGGTGAGGAAGAGCCCGGCCAGGACCGTTGCGGTCAGCTGGGCGAAAATGAAGAAGTCGTACCACTCGATGGTGGTGCCGACAAGGGTGCCTGCCAGGACCTTGCGTTCCTCGCGGGTGACGCGCTGGCGGGGCTGGCCAACACTGGTTGAAGAAGACGTCATTGTGCACTCCAAAAATGGGACGGCTATTTACTGACAGAACGTTCGGTAATTGTGACGCTGATCATACTACCTCGTGCGCCGGATGTGCACCGCTCACAACACGGGGGCAGCATTGTTCTATAGTTGAACGGATCCTGCGGATGACGTGTGCTGCGGGTGGCCATCGGACGGCAAGGTGAAGCACTATGGAGTCAGCACCCAACGGCACCACGGCGACACCCTCGACCCATTCACAGACTCTGTCCCGGGGCATCCGTGCGCTGGAAATTCTGGCTGAGGCGAGTGCTCCCCTGTCGATTGCCGAATTGTCAGCACTCCTGGGGGTTCACCGTTCCATTGCCTATCGCATCCTCCGGACGCTGGAGGATCACGCATTGGTGGTGCGGGACACTGCTGGACGGGTGCAGGCGGGTCCCGGGCTGGCCGCATTGGCCCGCGGCGTATCGAGTGATCTGCAGTCCGCTGCCCTTCCCGAGCTCACCCTGCTCGCCAACACGCTGGGGATGACAGCGTTCGTGGCAGTGTTGAACCAACACGATTGCGTCACCCTGGTAGCGGTGGAACCACGGCACACCGGAGCAACTGTGGCGCAGCGTCCTGGCAGCCGCCATTCGGTCAGTGCCGGTGCGCCGGGAATTGCGATTCAGTCGGCGCTCACCGAACAGGATTGGGAACGTTTCGCCCCGGGCCAGCAGTATCGCGACGACGCCCGGACCGCTCAGCGCACCGGGTACGCGGTCAGTCACGACGAGGTCATCGACGGCGTGTCATCGGTTGCCGTGCCGGTCAGAATTCCCGGTCAGCTCCCCGCCGCTGTGGCGCTGGTCTACATCCGTAGCCAGCACACCCCCGCCGAGCTGGGCGCACGGCTCATCGAGTGCGCCCGAACGATCGAGCATCAGCTCCGCTGATCACCCCCGAGGCCGTCAGCCGGCCGATTCCTGGCGTGGAACGGCCAGGGAGACAAACCCCAGCACGAGGAGCACCCCGGCGGCGGCGACCGGCACCACGAAGGCGGCGCTGAACCCGTTGGCCTCGGCCAGCGTCCCAGCCACCGACGCACCTATTGCCGTCCCGGCAACAATGCCGCTGGCCAGCAAAGTCATCACCGTCCCCATCAGCTCCTTCGGGGCGACCATCGAGCCGATACTGAAGATGGTGACCATGGTGGGGCCGACGGGGATGCCGAGGACAAACAGCACCAGCAGCATCAGGGGCACCTCCTGGGGGAGGAAGAGAAACAGTCCCAGCAGTGTCATTCCACCGGCCGAGATGATCCAGCGCCAGGACGCCGAGAACCGCGCCGGCCAGTACGCGACGGACAGGGCGGCGGCCGCGGAGCTCAGTCCCATCACCGCGTAGAGCAGGCCCGCGGTGGTCGCCGCACCAAATTCGCCGGCGAAGGCGATGAGGGCGGTCTGTGTTGACCCGAAGAAGGTGCCCATGGCGACCATGCCGAGCACCGGGAGCGGGACCAGCAGCCAGAATGTGCGGCTGCCGGGCTGGCGCTGCCGGGGCGGCGTGGCTCCACGGGGTGCGGGGTGCGGCTGGCTGTTCAGTGGCAGCACCGCCTGGACCGTGCTGTGCACAGCGAAGGCACTCACCATCACAATGGTGAGTGCTGCGGCCAGCGCCAACGGCAGCCAGGGGGTGATGAGGCTTGCCAACAGGCCCACGAGCGCCGGCCCGAGCACGAAGGTCAGTTCGTCGGCGGTGCTCTCATAGGACAGTGCTGTGTCCAGGTCTCCTGGCTGTGTGCCTCGGGTCAGCGCAATCCAGCGCACCCGTGCGAGCGGTCCGATCTGCGGGCAGGTCAACCCCATGCCGAATGCCGCGGCGAGAATGAGTGTGGTCGACGACGACGAGAAGTCAGGGACGTTGTAGCTGGCGGTAATCACCAGTGCAATGGCAATTGTGTTGAGGACCGCCGAGATGAGCAGCACGGGCCGTTGGCCGGTGCGGTCGGCGAGGTAGCCCAGAATGGGAGCACCAAGAGCCGACCCCACCCCGACGGCCCCGGCAGCAAACCCGCCGGTTGCGACGGATCCGCTGGCTGCGGTGATCAAAGTGAGGGCGCCCACGGTCAGCATGGCCAACGGGAGCCGGGCGAAGAAGCCGATGGTGAGGAAGGAGGATCCGGCCAAAGCGGGGAGGCGGCCGTAGCGCCCCAACCGGCTGCCGGTTATTGCAGGAGGTGTCATGGTGAAGATCTTTCCGGGTACAACCCAACGCGCATCGTCCCCCCTCCCGATGCGCCCAACCCGGTGACAGGTCCTAATTTACACCTTTTGCAGCCACCCAGCTGGCTGCTCCTCGCCGGGCAGCTGGTCGACGATACGCAGGGTAGACCCGTTCCGGCCCTTCACTACCTGCAGCTGGGCACCGATCCGCTGCTTCAACTCAGCCACATGGCTGACGAGCCCCACCATCCGGCCACCATCACGGAGGCCTTCCAGCGCGTCCATCACCTGTTCCAGCGACTGGTCGTCGAGGCTGCCAAACCCTTCGTCGACGAAGAGGGTCTCAATCTCGATTCCCCCTGACTCGGCCTGGACGACGTCGGCCAGGCCGAGGGCGAGCGCCAACGCAGCCATGAAGGATTCCCCGCCGGACAGTGTTGCCGTGTCGCGCCGAATCCCAGTCCATCCATCAATCACGTTCAGGCCGAGCCCAGCTTTTTTGTTGCCCGACCGCGCGTCGCTGTGCACCAACGCGTATCGCCCATCCGACATGGACAACAGTCGTTCGGTGGCGGCGTCGGCTACCTGCTCCAGGCGCGCGGCCAACACATAGGTTCCGAGACTCATCTTGTAGGAGTTGTCTCCACTACCCAGGGCGGTGTCGGCCAACGACTTCACCAGGTGGTGCTCACAACGCAGCGGCATAAGCTGCTGCTCCTGCTGGTCCAGCTCCACCGCGTAGCGGTCAAGCTGGCGGGCGGACTCCTCGATCATCCTGAGCGAGACGAGGCTCGCTTCCGCTCGTGCCGATGATTCCCGCTCGGCGGCCGCGGCGGCATCAAGCGCGTCCCGTGTCACGTCCGGCAGGCCCGCGGCTTCGTCCCTAAGCCCTGCAGCGATCTCCGGGAGCTCCCGGTCTGCTTCGAGGCGGTGCCCAGCCCGCCGATAGGCACCGAGGAATAGCTCCCTGCGCTGCACCTCAGCGGAGGGAAGCAGTGCGTCCCGCACCGCGTCGGGGTCCTCAAAGATTGAGTCGGCAAGTGCCTCGGTGAGCGTAGTGGCCGCTCGACGGCGGTTCTCGCTGGTACGCAGCAAACCCTGGAGGGCGTCGCGGCACCCGACCATGGCCTGATGGGCCGACGCCAACTCGGCGATCCTTTCAGCCAGCGTCAGGTAACCATCGCGGAGCACCGTCAGGCGCTCCAGCAATTCCCCCCGCTGTTCCTGCAGACCGGTTGCCGAGGAACGCAGCTCTGCCAGGGAGGTCACCAACCCCTGCCGGGTGGCGGAGAGTTCTTCATCAAGGTCGGCCAGCTGGGCCAGCCGGATTGTGGTGCCTTCCAGAGCCAGCCGCGCTGCCGCCGCCTCCGCCATCAGGACGGTATCCCGCTCCAGGTGTGCCTGCACCTCGGCGCCGTCCCTATCGCCTCCCTGAGCCTCCAGCCTGGCCACCTCCAGCACTGCCTCATCCCTGACCCGGCGGACGCTGTCCAGTTTTTGTTCTGCGCGTTCCTGTTCCAGGCGGGCTGCCTGTTCCTGTTCGTGGGTGACCAGGCTGTCCTCATCCGCCGCCGCGGGCCGCGGATGGGAATGACTACCGCACACCGGGCAGTCACTGCCGTCTCTGAGACTGGCCGCCAGTTCGGCTGCCGCCTGCTCAAGCCGCCGCCTGAGAGTGTCAAGCCAAAGTCCTTTGAGCTCGAGGAAGTGCCGTTCCGCGCCCGTGTAGGTGTCCTGCTCGCGGGCCGCGCGGGTCCGCGCGGCCTGCAAGGCGGCGATCGTTGCGAGCAGCCGTTTATTCTCGGCCACGCTGTCCCCCAGAGCGGATTCGTTGTTGACCTGTCGCTCCAACTCACTGCGCGCCGACCGGGCCGTCGCTGCTTCCTCCTGGACCGCTGTCCGAGCGGTGACGCACTCACCGATAGCGGCGTCGATCCGCTCCTGCTCCAGCAGCGATCCGGCAAGCCTGCTGTCGAGGGACAGCAGCCGCTCTTCATCGGGCAGCGCCGCCCGCAGGGCACCCAGATCCGAGGTGACAGCGGTGCAGGCGGCGTCCAGGACAGCGAGAGTGTCGCCCACCTCGGGGCCAGCATCATCGGTACCACCTGCCAGGCTGCTGGTGTCCAGGTCAGGTAGCAGGGCTCCAGCCACCCGGGAGCCCGCAAGCGTCACGGTGGCCACCCTAGCGGTGACCTCGGCCCGGCGCAGAGTTTCCTCTGCGTGGTCAAGAGCCCGCAGGCTCCCCTCCAGAATTCGCGCTTTCCCGTCCCGTTCAACCGCGCCCTGAAACCTGTCCGCCTCGTCACGCTGAGCTGCGTGCGACTTTTCGGCATCACGGAATCGATGAAGCGCAGCGCGCCGCGCGTGCGCTGCCGACGTCTCCTGATGGGCCGCGCGCAGTGCCGTGTGCTCCAGCACGTGCTTCTCCGAAGCCTGGGCAGCAGCCGTCAGGACCACCGAGAGGCGTTCCTGTAGCACCGCGATGGAGCCCGGCTCCTCTGCACCGTGTGTCTCAGCTCCAAGTGGATCTGCATCGTGTGTCTCTGCACCGGCAGACCCGGAACCGGTCGGAATATACCGTTCCACCTCATCCATCGCCCGCCGGAGGATGTGGGTCAGCCCCGCCTCCGCGTCCGCTACCCGGGCACTGATCGCTTTGGACCGGTCAGCCAGCACCTGCTCGACCCGTTCGAAGCGGTCGGTGGAGAACAGCCGTTGAAGCAGGTCTCTGCGGGAATTAGCGTCGGAGCGCAGAAAGGCTGCGAATTCCCCCTGGGGCAACATCACCACCCGCGTGAACTGCTCACGATCCATGCCCAGGAGGGCCTGGATCTCCGCGCCGGCCTCATCATTGCGCGCAGACTTCTGGACCCATTCGCCATCGATCCGTTCACGCAGGAGGGTGCGCGCCGGCTCTGAGGTGGTACCTTTCCCCCGTTTCGCCGGGCGGCTCCATTGCGGATTGCGGATCACTTCAAGACGCCGTCCGCCCACGCTGAACTCGCAGGTCACTTCGGGGGCGAGGGACTCCGGGGCGTGGTCGCTCCGAAGCCGCTTCGCTCCCTGCCGGGCACCAGGCACTGACCCATACAAGGCGTAGCAAATCGCATCAAGGACACTCGATTTGCCGGCCCCGGTGGGACCGTTCAGGAGGAACAACCCGTGGGCGCCCAGCCGATCGAAGTCCACGTCCTGCCGGTCAGCGAATGGGCCGAACGCCTGCAGTTCGAGGCGGTGGATCCTCACCGCTCAACCTCAGACGAGCGAACCGCTTCGAGTGTCGAGGTGATGACTGTGCGTTCATCCGCGCTGGCTGGACGGGACCGCACATGGTCGAGGAAGCCACAGCAGACGTCAACATCATCGGCAGCCTGGGCGATCCGCTGGCTGTAGGTCTGCGGGGTGAGCAGCCGGTCACCTGCGGGTTCGAAAACCAGCACCAGGGTGGCGGGAAAGCGGGTGCGCAGCCGCTCCATCGCCTGGGCGGGCCGGTCAGCGTCGACGAGCGTGATGTGACAGTAGGCGTTTTCAGCCCATTCATGCCGGGGGTCCGCGAGCAGTTCATCGAGCTCCCCGCTCAGCACAGCCAGATCACGGTACCCGGGCCATTCCACGGCGGTCACCTCGCCCAACCCTGCCGGGCCGATCTCCACCAGCCAGGCACCCTTCGCCTGGTTGGCTTCGGAAAACGAGTAGGGCAGCGGCGAGCCCGAATACCGCACGTTGGGGGCCAGCCGCTGCTGACCGTGGAGGTGGCCCAGCGCTGTGTAGTCAAACGCCTCAAAAAGATCCAGCGGGACGGCGCCCACGCCGCCAACACTCAGATCGCGTTCGCTGGCGGACGTGATTCCCCCGCTGGCAAAGGTGTGAGCCATCACCAGGGACCTCACGGTCCCTGCGGACTGGCGGTGGGCAAGATCGGTGCGGACCAGGTCAAGCGCTGCCCGGGTGACTGCCGTATGGGTGGGAGCGGCGGCGCCCAGCGCGTCAGCTACCAGGCGGGGCTCGAGGTAGGGCAAGCCGTAGACGGCGAGCTCGGCGCCGTCATCGTCAAGCGGAAACAGGACGGGCCGGCCGATGTCCTCGAGGCGGGTCCGCAGGTGCACTCCCCCGCGTTCCAGGATGCGGCCGCCGAAACCCAGCCGGGTGGCAGAATCGTGGTTTCCGCTGGAAACGACCACTTGCGCGCCGGCGCCGGTCAGGCGTTCGAGCGCCTCATCGAAAAGCCCGACGACGTCCACGCCGGGCAGTGCCCGGTCGTAGACGTCGCCAGCGATCAACACCGCGTCAACCTCAAGTTCGCGGACCGACTTCTCGAGATGGTCGATGAAAATCCGCTGCGCCTGAAGGGTACCCACACCATGGAACGAGCGTCCCAGGTGCCAATCGGATGTGTGCAGTAGCCTCATGCTTCCAAGCTACCGGCCCCCACTGACATTCCTGGGCAGCGCCTTCGGCGGTGCGGATTTCGACCGAAAGAGGGTCTACTTTTCGTCGCGGCGGTTCTCGGATTCGTCGAAGAACGTTCGCGCATCGTCGCTCCCGGAAGGACGATCGACCTGTCCCCCGTCGGTCGTGTCTCCGCTGCGGGCGTGGTCGGCTGGGTACCGGTCAGTCGACTCCTTCCGTGGGGACTTCCCGGTGGAATCCGGCGTTGTGGAAGCAGCCGGCACGCTGGTGGCTGGCGCAGTGGGAGTTGCCACGGCGGGAACTGCGGCGTCGTCGGGAGTGACCGAATCGGCAGTCGACTCGTCATTCGCGGCCTCGTTCTTCCGGGCGCCAAACAGATCAGTGCTGCGGTAGATCAGTCCCGTGATGGCCGCACCCAGCACCGGTGCCACCCAGAACAGCCAGAGCTGCTCGATGGCCCAGGATTCGGAGAAGATCGCCGCAGCGGTGGAGCGTGCCGGGTTCAGAGACCCGTTGGTGATGGGCAGCAGGAAGGTCAGCAGGGCTGCGTAGACCAGGCCAATGGCGAACGGGCCGCCAGCGTTGCGCAGTGCCCCCGTTGCGGTGCGGGAGGTGGCGCCGAGCACTACTGCGACGAAGATCGCTGTGGCCACCACCTCGGCGAGGAACGCGCTGCTCAGAGCAAACTGGGTGGGGGAATGGTCAGCGAACCCGTTGGCCGAGACGGCGAACAGCGCCTGCACACTGCCGGCAAACTGCTGGTTGGCGCTCAGCAGCAACCAGATGAAGACGGCGGCGACCAGGCCACCGACCACCTGCGCCACCACGTAGGGCAGGACCGAGGCCCACGGGGTCTTGCCCGCGACGGCGGAGCCAAGGGTCACCGCGGGGTTGAAGTGGCCACCCGACACATAGCCGAACGCAACAATCGCGCCGATCAGGGCCAGCCCGAACGCCAGGGTGGGCTGGACACCGGTCTGGGTGTTCAGGATGGTGACACCCAGGCCGGCGAGGACCAGCAGGAACGAACCTGCCGCTTCGGCCAGTGAACGGGCCACGATGGAGAATTCTCTGATCGATGCAGCGCGGCCGGGATGTTCCGGCTCGGCCTGCAGATCATGGGCGGGCAGTGATGTCTGCGTCATGGTGGACGTCATCCTTTGAGCTGTTGGGGTGAGCTGAAGTTGGGGGTTCGGCACTGGGGTGGGACCGTTCTGTCCGGTCGGGCAAACCCGTCCAGCGTTCCACCTGTTGCTGGATGCCCGCTGGGAGCGGGCATCGGTGAAGGCCGGGGCAGTAGAACCCTACCCGAGATTAGACTGGGGAGGTGTCTACCCTTCCCACTTTTTCCGACCGTGTTCATGGCTGCCTGCTCGGCGGCGCCCTCGGGGACGCGCTCGGCTACGCAGTCGAAACGCTTGACCTGCGGGCCATTCGCGCGGCGTACGGTCCGGACGGCGTGACCTCGCCAGCGGTGCTGCCCGGTGCGCTCCAGTTCTCCGACGACACTCAGCTCACGCTGTACACCGTCGACGGACTGGTAGACGCCATCCAGTGGGCCAATGACGGGGTGGCCGCCGACGAAGCGGCATGTTTGTGGTTGGCGTACCTGCGCTGGCTGGCGACGCAGGGAGAGACGCCGCCGTCGTCGGCCCCTGCCCCTCCCCCGCGCTGGATCGATAGCCAGGAGGTGCTCCACCAGCGCCGCGGGCCCGGCGCAGCATGCCTCAGTGCGCTGCTCAGCGGCGACATGGGCACCCAGTCGCGGCCGATCAACCCGGAGGCCAAGGGATCGGGGACGGTCATGCGCTCGGCCCCCTTTGGACTGGTGCCGCACATTCCGGCGGAGGTGGCCGACCGGTTGGCGATGAACGCCGCAGCGCTTACCCACGGTCATCCTGCCGCCCTGCATGGGGCGGCTGTAGTCGCCGTCCTGATCCACGCCATCGTCCGTGACGGGCTGTCGCTACGGGAGGCCGTGGCAGCCGGCGTCGCCCGCGCCCATGCTGCCAACGTCCCCGAGCTCGCACGCCTGCTCGACGCGGCAGTTGAGCTGGCGGACGACGACGTCTCCCCCGAGAGGATGACAGCTATCCTTGGCGGCGGCTGGACGGCCGACGAAGCCGTGGCCATCGCCGTGTATGCCGTGCTGGCGAGCCAGACCGATGCCGGTGGCGGTGGCGGTGGCGGTGGCGAACACCACTTCACCAGTGCCATCGCCCGGGCCGTCAATCACGACGGCGACAGCGACACCACCGGGGCGATCACCGGCAACATCCTGGGCGCGCTCTACGGGGTGCAGGGCCTGCCAGCTGCCTGGACTGCCCGGCTGGAGGGGGCCGACGTCGTCAATGCCATGGCCCGTCTGCTGGTGGAGATCACCTCAGCCGAGTGAGGCCGGCCCGCTCAACGATGCGGGCGGAGCGCTGACCAATGCCTAGGCTGGGGTGATGGATACCTGGAACCCTACCGATCTGACAGACCTGGGCGGCCGCACGGTTGTGGTGACCGGTGGAAATGCCGGCCTCGGCTACTTTGCCTGTGAACAGCTGGCGGCTGCCGGGGCGACGGTGGTGATGGCGTCGAGGAACGAGCAGAAAGCCAACGCCGCGATTGCCGCGATCCGCCAGCGGGTTCCCGCCGCCAGGGTGTCATTCCAGGAACTTGATCTGGCCCGGCTCGATTCGGTGCGGCGGGCAGTGGATGTCCTGTCCGCGCGAGGTTCAGTGGATGCGCTGCTCGCCAACGCCGGCGTGGTGGGATCCGCGGCACGGCAGCACACGGCCGACGGGTTTGAGCTGCAGTTCGGGACGAACCACCTCGGCCACTTCGCCCTCACGGCTGGACTGCTCCCGGCGCTCACCGCCGCGCGCGGACGGGTGGTTCATCTGGGCAGTATCAGTCACCGCTGGGTGCGGCTGGACACGGCCGACCTGATGCCCGCCAGGTACAACAACCCGCGGGCCTATGCGACGTCAAAACTGGCGGTCATGACCTTCGGCTTCGAACTCGCCGCCCGCCTTCGCCTGCTGGGCAGCCCGGTCCAGAGCATTGTGGCGCACCCCGGCCTGGCCCTGGATATGCTCACTCCCCTGCGGCCGGGAATCGGGCTGAACAATACTTCTCCCGCACCCCAGCGGCGCATCCTCGCTCCCGTGGCACATGGCAAGGACACTGGAGCGTGGCCGCTGGTGCGCGCCGTGGCGGATCCCGCCGTGGACAACGGATCCTACTGCGGCCCGGATGGCTGGTTCCAGCTGCGGGGCCGCCCGGCAGCGGTGGCTGCACAACCGCACGCCCGCGAGCGCAACACGGCGTCACGGCTGATCGATGCATCGGAGGACCTCACCGGAGTTCCGCTGGAGCTGTAGGAGGTGAGCGCTACGGGCTGTCGATGGGCCAGCGGCCCTCGGTCATCTGGAGGAATTCGGCCTCGGACAGGACCTCGATCCGCTGGCCACGCTCGTGGAGATCAAGAACACGCCGCGCTTTTCCGGTCACCCGACCGTTGCGCAGGTCCGACGCAACGAACCCATCGCCGACCACCAGGACCGTGGTGCGGTGGGTGACCGTACTGGCCGGTTGCGCTCCGAGTCCCGCCGCCCGCTCCTTGGCCTGTGGACGCGGCATCCCGAGCGTGCCCGTGAACACCACGGTCTGCCCGTAGAGCGGGTGGGCCGGATCGGCACCACCATTCGCCGGCGGATTCAGGCCCTCTTCCGGCCACCCGGAAGGACCGGTGCGGATCGGTCCGCGGGACAGGGCGCCGCGCGTCGCTTTGGACACCGCGTTGACCCCCGGCACATAGGCATCCTGGATGGAGAATGGAAGGCGTTGTATCGCCGCAAGGTCCTCAAGGGAATCGGCATTGTTCAGCCGGGCAATATCGATCATGATCCCGGCGCAGGCCCGGGCGTCCTCGACGGCGTCGTGGTGGTTGACCAGCGGGACGCCGGCAGCCTCGGCAACAAAGGGTAGCGAGTAGGACGGCAGAGAATAGCTGCGCCTGGACAACACCACGGTGCAGGAATAGTTGTAGGCAGGACCAGCAATGTTGGACACCTCCTGCCCCGACCTGATCACGCCCAGGTCGAAGGCAGCGTTGTGGGCCACCAGCACATCGCCCCCGATGAAGGCTCCAATCTCGGGAAAGAGGTCCCCGAACCGTGGCTGGCCCGCCACCATCTCCGCTGAGATGCCATGGATGCGCACGTTGCGCCAGTCGAAGTGGTCATGGCCGGCGGGCGGGCGCATCAGCCAGTGGGCCTCGTCGACGATTCTGCCGTCGCGTACCTTGCTCAGTCCCACAGCGCAAGGGGAGCCGCGGAACCCGTTTGCTGTCTCAAAGTCGATTGCTGTGAACTCAATTCCCACCCGGCCAACGCTACGCGGCGCGGGACTGAATTTTACCCAACGTTCACCCGCGCGCCGGGAGATACCCGCCACAGTCCCCTACCCTGAGGTATGGGAAACACACAGTGGTACCTGTTCGATTACGGCATGGTGATCTCCAACGCGCCCACGCCCGAGGATTGGCTGAACCTCGAGGATGCTGCCGGCGTGGCGCTGATGGACCCCGGCTCCCCCTACTGGCGCCATCGGCTGGACTTCGACGCCGGGCGCACCACGTCGGTTGACTACTGGTCCCGTGTCACCGGGCGTGAGGTGACCCCCAACCAAACCAACCTGCTCGACACGCTGGACGCCAATCAGTGGTCCCACTTCAATCTCGAGACCATCGACGTGTTGGAGGAGCTCAGCAGTCAGGGTGCTCGGCTGGCCCTGCTCTCGAACATGCCGGCCCCCATGGTGGCGCGGTTCGAAGAAGCCTCCTGGACCGGTTACTTCTCGAAGATGTACTTCAGTTCCACCCTTCAGCTCGTCAAGCCGCAACGTGAGATCTTCGAGCATGTGCTGCGGGACTTGGGGGTGGAGCCGGGGAAGGTCACCTTTGTCGATGACGCCCCGGTCAATATCGCCTCAGCTCTCGAACTCGGGATCGATGCCCGGCTCCACCAGCCGGGCATCGACCTCCAACTGGAACTGGTCGGACCCTAGGGTACTGCCCGCCGCAAGGTCAGATAGGAGCCGCAGGCCAGGGCCAGCCCAACGACGGCGAGCCAGCCTGCCACGCTCAACTGAGACTGGCTGCCAAGGAATTGGCCGACCTGGCCCCACAGGTCCTGACGGGTCAGGTGGTAGAGCACGCCGACCAGCAGCAGCCCGGTGCCGATCCCGGCAATCAGAAGCCCTGTGGTCTGCCACCGTTTATAGATCGTCGCCGCCCAGAATCCCAGCAGGAACAGCACCATCATCACCGTGAAGTAGAACGCCATTACCGGCAGGCCGGCTCCTTCGGCGATCCACTCGAGGGCGAAGAACCTGCCGTTGACTCCCCAGCCGTCAGTTGCGATCTCGATCAGGCCGAGGACGTAATAGATGGCCGTCGTCACCACGGCAATGATCGAGAACAACCCAACGGTGCCCAGGAAAAAGGTCTTCCGGCTGATGCTCAGGCCCTGCGAAAAGGGAAAGGTCATCGTGAGCGCCTGCACCCCGAGCGCCAGAAAATACCACATGATGGCCTGGGAACCGCCCGAATATTTGGTTCCTTCATAGGGGACAAATGACCAGATGACCCAGCTCAACCCAAAGGAGGCGGCGAGGATCACGGCAGGGATGCCGATGAAGGTCCATCGATTGGTCAGTTGCATCCGCATGACCTTCACGACGCGGCTCATCGTGATACCTCCAGCGAGGGGGTTGCGACGGCGTTCAGGTCACCGGTGGACGCTGCCAGGGTTCGCCGGATCACGAGCTGCTGAAGCGAGACCGGGGCGAGTTCCAGACCCAGCTCGGCGGCTTCGCGCTTTTCCGCCGGGGTGAGGATGCCGAGGGCAGTCACCGAAGCCAGCGACGCGAAGTTGTCGGTGTGGAGTATGTCCCGGCCAGCCAGAAAAGACTTCACCACGGTGGACGATCCAACAACGGTGAATGCCGAGCCCCTGATGCTTTCGGCGTCGTCGTTCATGATGATGCGTCCCTTGTCGATCACGATGAAGTGTTCCAGGAGGTTGGCCACCTCATCGATCAGATGGGAGGAGAGCACCACGGTCCGTGGATGCAGCGCATAGTCCTCGACCAGCCGGTCGTAGAACAGTTGGCGGGCTACCGCGTCCAGGCCCAGATAGGGCTCGTCGAAGAAGGTCAGTTCCGCCCGTGATGCCAGGCCGATAATCACACCGACGGCTGAGAGCTGTCCGCGGGACAGCTTTTTGATGGAACGTTTGATCGGCAGCTGAAAATCATCCACCAGCCGATCGGCCAGGGACTGGTCCCAGTTGCTGAAGAACAGGGCCGCCGACCGGAACGCGTGCTTCGCAGCGAACGAGTCAGGGTACTTCTGGGATTCGCGGATGAAGCAGATCCTGCTCAGCACGCTCTCGTTCTCGTACGGGTTGGCCCCGAAGACCGCGACACTCCCCGAGGTGGGGAATCCCTGAGCCGTCAGGATAGACATCAGGGTGGTCTTCCCGGCACCGTTACGGCCGAGCAGCCCATAGATCTTCCGCGGCTCCAGCGACAGGGTGACCCCGTCGAGTGCTGTTGACTTCCGGTAGGTTTTGACCAGATTCCGGGTTTCGATAACGCTACTCATGGTGTCCCCCTGACACTGATTCGCTGGTGCGGACCATTTCCGCGAGTTCAGGTGGGCTGATGCCCAGCTTTCGGGCCTCGATCGCCAGCGGGCGAACGTATTGATCAAAGAAGCGGTCCCGCCGGCGCTGCAGGAGCTCGGCACGGGCACCAGAGGCAACAAACATTCCTATTCCCCGTTGCTTGTACAGGATGCCCTCGTCCACGAGCCGGTTGACACCCTTGGCGGCGGTGGCCGGATTGATGCGGTGGAAGGCGGCAAACTCGTTGGTTGATGGGACCTGGGCCTCTTCAGCCAGGGTGCCCTCGACAATTTCGTTTTCGATCTCTTCGGCGATCTGCAGAAAGATGGGCCTGCTGTCATCGATCATGGCGGCCCTCCGGCAATCTGCTGCTAGTTCAGTTGGTCAGGTCAGTTGGTTAGTTACTGATGCAACTAACCATACAACCCGGTGCGGGCGATGCCAAGGGTTTCAGGGAAGGATGTCCGCGGGTTCGACGACGTCGGGACCTACGGCGCAGCACTGGCGGGTCACCCCCACCCAGCCCGATCACGTCGGGACCTATTGCGCAGCACTGGCGGGTGAAACAGGCTCCAACCCGCCGCTACTGCGCATTCGATGACGCTCACCCACCACAGCTGCACAATTCCTGCGATTCGCGGCCAGGTAGCGCGTGCAACCAGAGTGTTCTATGGCGAGAGCAGCGCGGGGCGGGCAGCGTCGAAGCCGTTGACGGTGATCGCCCAGCTGGGCCTCACGAAATCTGCAGCGCTCAGGCGGACATGCTGGAATTCCTGGGATTCGCCTGGCCTGGCAACGCCAACGCTGACTCCGTTAGCCGTGTAGCCGAGGTTCCGGGACACTGCCAGCGATGCGGCGTTCCACGAGGCGGCGTCGGAAACGGCCCAGTGCGCGCCGAGAAAGTCGAAGGCGAACTGGAGCACAGCTACGCGCATCTCCTTGCCCAGCCCCTTGCCCTGCTCCGAGTGGGTGATCCAGGAGCCGGTCTGGACGGTCCGGCGGACGCCCAGGTCCTCGGCCGAGAGATCCTGCATCCCGATCACCCTGCCCTGATAGGACACGGCGAAATTGAGGGCCCACTGATCGGGCAGCACACTGCAACGCTGCCTCCACTGGTGCTTGAGCGTCTCCCTGATCAGTTCCTCGCGTGGCGCGTCGGTCCAGGGAACCGTGAATGGCATCACCGACGGATCGTGGATCCCGGCCAGCACCGCGTCGACAAGGCCGGGCAGCTGGTCGTCGCGGACCGGGTTCAGTTCGAGCCGGGGCGTCGAGATCCTGAGCCCGAAAAGCGGCCAAACGTTTTCAAGCAGCGTCATGCTCGGCACGTTTGCGACGGATCTTGAGCACCTTACTCACCACGAAGTACCCGACCAACAGGATCACCGAAGCAATCACAATCTTCTGGAACACGTCGGCGTAGGCCTGCACCAGATGCCAGTTCTCGCCTAGATAGAAGCCGGCCATCACGAAGATGCAGTTCCAGATCAGGCTTCCTGCCGTGGTCAGAACAAGGAACTTCCACAGTGTCATCCGCTCTATGCCCGCCGGTATCGACACCAGACTTCGGAACAGCGGAATCATCCGGCCAAAGAACACCGCTTTGTACCCGTGGCGGTTGAACCAGTCCTCCACGTGGTCGACGTCCGCAAGATCCACGAGGGGCACCCGGGACACGATCGCCCGCATCCGGTCCCGGCCCAGCCAGGCGCCCAGGAAGTACAGGGCCAGCGCGCCAACCACTGAACCCGCAGTGGTCCAGAAGATCGCTTCGAACAAGGAGAAGTTGCCCCGGCTGGCGGTGAAGCCGGCCAGCGGCAGAATGACCTCGCTGGGGAGCGGCGGGAATAGGTTCTCCAGCGCAATCGCCAGACCTGCCCCCGGAGCTCCGATCGTTTCCATCATGGAGACGGCCCAGTCGGAGATCGATTCGATCAGGGACCCGCCCCCGCTGGGCGTTGTGAGTGTGGCGCGCAGTGAAGTAGTCATATTCCCATCAAGTTTGCCTTACCAAGCTGAATATTGCCTTACCGCCCTCGTCAGCTGAGCGCGTTGACCAGGTGCGGCAGCAGCGCCGCGAAGGCCTGTGCCCGGTGACTGATGGAGTTCTTCTCGTCGGCCGACAACTCGGCGCAGCTCCGGTGCTCTCCGAGGGGCTGCAGGATGGGGTCATACCCGAACCCACCGGTCCCTCTGGGTTCGGTGAGCAGGGTTCCCCTGAGCTCTCCGAGCGTCGCCTGCGCCGAGCCATCCGGCAGTGCAACGGCCGCTGCGCAGACGAAGGACGCGCCACGCTGCCCGGCGGGAATGTCCGAAAGCTGGGCGAGGAGAAGACGCAGGTTGGCGTCGTCATCGCCGTGGCGGCCCGACCACCGCGCCGAGAGGATTCCCGGCGCCCCGTTCAGGACGTCCACGGCGAGACCCGAATCGTCGGCCACCGCCACCAGGCCGGTGGCCGCAGCCACTTCCCGTGCCTTCAGCAGCGAGTTGGCTTCAAACGTGGTGCCACTTTCGACGACGTCGGGCGCCCCGGCGGTCTCCGCGTCAATCACCTGGGTATCGACGTCGAGGCCGGGCACCGTGCCGCGCAGCAGCTCGCGCAGTTCCCGCAGCTTGCCGGGATTGCGGGTGGCGAGGACCAGCCGCGGCTCTGGTGGATACTGTGACACCGCCGCCGGGTCAGACACCAGCACCCTCGCCGAGGATGTCGAGCTGGATCTGGGTGAGCTGCGAGGTGCCGAGCAGGGCGAGATCCAGGAGAGCGTCAAGTTCGTCCCGGTCAAACGGAGCGCCCTCCGCCGTTCCCTGCACCTCGACGAACTTGCCGCTGCCGGTCACGACCACGTTCATATCGGTCTCCGCCCGCACGTCCTCGACGTAGGGCAGATCCAGCATGGGGACGCCGTCAATGATTCCCACGCTGACCGCTGCCACCGTGTCGATCAGGGGACGCGCGGACGCCGCAATGAGCTTGTTGTCCTTGGCGTAGCGGATGGCTTCGGCCAGGGCCACGTAGGCGCCGGTGATCGCTGCGGTCCGGGTCCCGCCGTCGGCCTGCAGCACGTCACAGTCCAGCACGATGGTGGTTTCGCCCAGCGCCCTGGTGTCGATGATGGACCGCAGGGACCGGCCGATCAGGCGGGAGATCTCATGGGTGCGCCCGCCGATCTTGCCCTTGACCGATTCACGGTCCGACCGGGTGTTGGTGGCCCGCGGGAGCATGGCGTACTCGGCGGTCACCCAGCCCTTGCCTTCACCCTTGAGCCAGCGGGGTACGCCCTGGGTGAGAGAGGCGGTGCAGAGGACGCGGGTGTTGCCGAACTCGATGAGGGCCGAGCCTTCGGCCTGGGTGGACCAGCCACGGGTGATGCTGATGGGCCGGAGCTGGTCAGGAGTCCGGCCATCCGCCCGGAGGGTGGCAGCGGCGGGTGAGGAAGTGTCTGCTGGATTCATGGTGTCAAGTCTACGGGGGGCGCTCCTCGGCGAAGGAAAACTGCCTCTGGACATCTTTTCTACAGAGCGTAGAATCATTCCATCTATAAACGAAACGAGGCACCTCCCTTCACTGCAACTGGCGGTGAAGGGCTCATCCAACTTTGTACATGGGAGAACGTTCATGATCCCCGATGCTCTAACCCAAAGTCAGTTCGACACGGTGTACAACCTGCTGTCGCTCGTCATCGCAGCGCAGCTCTTTACGGCGCTTTTTCTGGTCCTTGCCCTGCAACGGGTCCTGCCGCGCTACCGCCAAGCAATCATTATCGCAGCGGTGGTCTGTGGCATTGCCGCTTATCACTACTTCCGGATTTTTGATTCATTCAAGGAGGCGTTCGTCACTGACGCGGTGGGCGGACGTGGTCTCTACACTCAAGCGGACGGCGCGTCGTTCAACGAAGGATACCGTTACGTCGACTGGCTACTGACCGTGCCGCTGCTCCTCGTGGAGTTGATAGCGGTGCTCGCGTTAGCGCGCAAAATTCAGACGGCGCTCCTTTGGAAACTCGTTCCGGCCGCCACCCTGATGATCCTGCTCGGCTATCCCGGTGAGGTGAGTTCGACGGACGGCACCCGGATACTGTGGGGTGTTCTGTCAACGATCCCGTTCCTGTACATCCTCTATGTGCTGTTCGTCGAGTTGACTAAATCACTCGACCGACAGCCCGAGCGTGTTCGTGTACTGATCAGCCGTCTTCGGCTCCTCCTCCTCGCAAGCTGGATCGTCTACCCGCTCGCCTACGCCCTGCCACTCCTGGGAATCTCGGGCGCCGACGCCTGGGTGTTGAAACAGGGTGGTTACTCTATCGCTGACATAGCTGCGAAGGCGCTCTATGCGCTGATCATTTACCGCATCGCCAAACTCAAGTCCTACGCCGACGATCCCGCGTTCGCGGCAATCGAAGATCACCATGACCACGCGTCGGCCGGTGAGCAGGCATCCCAGCGGAAACAGCGGACGGAGCGGGGCTGACAGGAGGGTGGGTCCGCCGATCCACCCTCGGGAAATGAGGCAGCAGTCGTCTCAGATCTCGTAGGACACGCCGGCGACGGCGACGGCGAGGTCCCCGCGGTAGCTGGTCCTGGCTTCTTCGACGGTGCGGTTGGCGTCGTTCCACACCGGGATGTGGGTCAGCAGCAACCGGTCGGTCGCCGCGGCCGCCGCGACCTGTCCGGCCCGACGTCCGGTGAGGTGGACACCCTCAATCCCGTCGTCGCGCCCCTCGTGGAAAGCCGCCTCGCACAGGAATACATTCGACCCTGCGGCTGCCTCGATCAGGCCGTCGCAGGCGTCGGTATCGCCGGAGTAGGTCAGCACGCGGGGCGGGTCTCCGGGCTTCTCGCCGGCCACCTCGACGCGCAGGGCGTAGGCCTCCTGAACGGGGTGCAGGACGGGGTAAGGGGTAATGGTGAAGGGGCCCACGGCAACCGGGGCGCGCGGTTCCCAGATCTTGAAGTCGAAGTCTTCATGCATGCCGGGATCGAGATCCAGTCCGTAGGCGGTAGCCATCCGGTCGGCGGTGTCCTGCGGGCCCCACACCGGGATGCGCGGCTGGTTCCAGCCGTTGGGATCCCAGTGGACCGCCACGTGCAGCCCGCACAGGTCCATGCAGTGATCGGGGTGGAGGTGGCTCAGGAACACTCCGTCAATATCGCGCAGATCCATGTACCGCTGCAATGCACCCAGGGCGCCGTTGCCGAGATCCAGGAGGATCCGCCAGGTGCGGGTGCTGTCGCCGTCGGGCACCGTTGCGGTGATCAGATAGCACGACGCCGGCGACTGGGGGCCGGGGAAGGACCCGCTACAGCCCACGATGGTCAGCTTCATCCCTGGGGGTTTCCCACCGCGTCAGCGCGGGCGGCGGCGATCATCTCAGGGGTGATCCGGGCCATGCTTCCGGTGGGGTACTGCGCGGCGACGTGGTCGACGTGCTCCACACTGAGCACCTCGGGGCCAAGGAACCGGCGGGCCAGTTCCCCAAAACGCTGGGCATCCCCCGTCGCAATGAAGTGATGTTGGGGTGCCGAGTCCCCCACCCGGACCAGATCGTGGGAGATCAGGGCGCGATACACGTCCTTGGCGGTTTCCTCGGCACTGGAAACCAGCGTGACGGCGTCGCCCATCACATAGGAGATGGCTCCCGTCAGCAGCGGGTAGTGGGTGCACCCTAGTACCAGCGTGTCGACGCCGGCGCGTTTGAGCGGCTCCAGATAGCGCTGGGCCGTTGACAGGAGCTCTGGCCCGGAGGTGATCCCTGCTTCGACGAACTCGACGAAGTCGGGGCAGGCAGCCGAGGTGATCGAGAGATGCGGGGCGGCGGCGAAGGTGTCATCGTAGGCCCGCGACCCCACCGTGGCCGAGGTGCCGATGACGCCGATCTTCCCGCTGCGGGTCGAGGCGACCGCTCGCCGGACGGCCGGCTGGATCACTTCGATCACGGGGATGCCATACCTGGCCGTATAGCGTTCACGGGCGTCGCGGAGCACCGCCGCCGAAGCTGAGTTGCAGGCGATGACGAGGAGCTTCACTCCCGAATCCACCAGCTCATCCATAACCCCCAGGGCGTGGGCGCGGACCTTGGCGATCGGCAGCGGCCCGTACGGCCCGTGCGCGGTGTCGCCCACGTAGAGAATCGATTCGTGCGGCAGCTGGTCAATCACGGCGCGCGCGACAGTCAGCCCACCAACGCCCGAATCGAAAATGCCGATCGGAGCCTCGGTTCGCTTCAGTGATGAAAGATCACCCGGGACGGAGGTCATGATCTACCGACCATAAGACGTGTACCCGACATTAGACGAACCGAGCGTCAGTGGAATTAGTCACAGTGTCTTATCGCCGACCGCGGAAGGATCACTTGTCCTTGAGCCCAAACATGGCCTGGACCAGCGACTCCTGCAGCCAGCTCGTGAAGTTGTACACCAGTGCGAGGTAGGTCTCGACGTCGTCGGCGTCGGCGACATCGTCGATGTCGTGCAGGCGGGCCGCGTCCTCATCCGACTCGATCTTCAACCGGTCGGCAAGCACCAGCCGGACGTCGTTGAGGGCCCGCGCCAGCATCCGGGCCTGTTCGGCGGTGAGCGTCAGCGGGCTGGATTCCAGGAGCAGGGCACTGCCGCGCAGGGTCCCGATCTTGTCCTCGCGCAGGGATCGTTCGGTCAGGCGGCGGAACTCGAGGGCTTCGTCGTCGTCGTGACGCACCGCGTCCGGCAATAGCCTTCGGACGGCGCTGTCCGAAGGCGTTACCGCAACACTGTCCACGCCCACCATGGCGGCGAGGGGATCGGCGTTGGCTGGTTCGGCGGGTTCCAGCAGCTCGATGATGTCCTCGAACAGTTTGCGGAGCAACTGCCGCTCCCCCGGGTCCAACGTGCCGATGATCCCACGGCGGGTTGCCTTGAATGCCTTGGCCAAAAATTCTCCTCTACGAACAGCGTCGAAAACGGACAGCGAAAGCGCCCGAGTGAACAGCTCAGCCGGACGGGCTAGCGCTGCCTCATGGGGCGTCGGATTTCTGGAACGTGGCCCACAGCCCGAAGGAATGCATGGCCAGCGTGTCCCGCTCGGCCTCTTCCCGGCTACCGCCAGCGACCACCGATTTTCCGGCCTGGTGCACTTCCATCATGAGCTTGTTCGCCTTGGAGTCGCTATAGCCAAAGTAGGTCTGGAAGACGTAGCTCACATAGCTCATCAGGTTCACCGGGTCATTCCAGACGATCACCACCCAGGGGATGTCACTGAGTGTGAGCTGGTCGGTGTCCGTTTCCTCGAGCCGTTTGGTGTCCGGAGCGGTGCCAACTGTCATAACTTCATTGTAGGACGGGGCATGGACCGAATATTCCGGGCGTCCCGGTGCCGTGAGGGGTTAGAGTTTTGACTGTGAGCGCCACCAACTCCGCCCCGGTCATCGGCACCCGGGCCAGCACCGCCCTTTATACCGACCACTATGAGCTGACCATGCTGCAGGCGGCCCTGCACTCAGGGGCAGCCCACCGGAAGTCGGTCTTCGAGGCGTTTGCCCGCCGGCTGCCCGAGGGCCGCCGCTATGGTGTGGTGGCTGGCACCGGCCGGCTGCTGGAGAGCCTTCAAAACTTCCGGTTCGGCGCCGAGCAGCTGGACCATCTGTCAGCGGCCGGGGTGGTGGACAGCCTGACCCTCGACTGGCTGGCCAATTTCCGCTTCGGCGGGAACATCTGGGGCTATGCAGAGGGCGAGGCGTACTTCCCGCACTCCCCCATCCTGATCGTGGAGGGCACCTTCGCCGAGGCGTGCATCCTGGAAACCCTGGTGCTCTCGGTCCTCAACCATGACAGTGCGATCGCGTCCGCCGCCTCACGGATGACCGGGGCGGCGGGCAGCCGGCCCTGCATCGAGATGGGCTCCCGGCGCACCCAGGAGGAGGCTGCCGTGGCCTCTGCCCGGGCCGCGATCATCGGCGGCTTCGCCAGCACCTCCAACCTTGAGGCCGGCCGGCGCTACGGTGTCAAAACCGTCGGCACTGCCGCGCACTCCTTCACCCTGCTGCACGACTCCGAGCGCGAGGCGTTCGCCGCGCAGGTGGCCACCCTGGGCGCTGGAACGTCGCTGCTGGTTGACACCTACGACGTCGAACAGGGTGTCCGGACCGCCGTCGAGGTGGCCGGCCCCGCACTGGGTGCCGTGCGGCTGGACTCGGGTGACCTGGTGGCGCAGGCCCGCTGGGTCAGGCAGTTGCTGGACGACCTGGGCAACCACAACACCCGGATTGTGGTCACCTCCGATCTTGACGAATTCGCCATCGGGTCCCTCGCTTCGGCGCCGGTGGACTCCTACGGCGTCGGTACCTCCCTCGTCACGGGGTCCGGGGCGCCGACCGCTGGTCTGGTCTACAAGCTGGTGAGCCGGACCGACGACGACGGCGAGTTCGTCTCGGTGGCGAAGGCGGCGCTCAACAAGGCATCCCGGGGCGGCCGGAAGTACGCGCTGCGCCGCCTCAATCGGGCGGGCACTGCCACCGCAGAGGTGGTGGGCATCGGGCGGTCCCCGCTCGATGACGGCAACGACCGCCCCCTCCTGCAGCAGTTCGTGCGCGACGGCGACATGCTGCCAGGCTGGACCGGCGCCGACGGTGTGCGACGTGCAGTTGACCACCATCGCGCGTCGATGGCCGAGTTGCCCGGCTCCGTGATGCGGATGCAACGCGGCGAGCCTGCCATCCCCACCGAATACGAGGAGGAATCATGACCCGAGCCCTGATTATTGTCGACGTCCAGAACGATTTTTGTGAGGGTGGGTCACTGGCTGTCGACGGCGGCGCGGACGTCGCAGCGCTCCTCAGCGATTTCATGGACGAGGAAGGCGGCGAGTTTGACCACATCGTCGCCACCCAGGACTGGCACATCGATCCAGGCACCCATTTTTCCGAGAACCCCGACTACCTCCGCTCCTGGCCGGTGCACTGCGTCGCCGGAAGTCGTGGTGCGGCGCTTCACCCCGAACTCGATACAGAGAACATCGAGGCAGTGTTCCGCAAGGGCCAGTTCGAGGCGGCCTATTCGGGCTTTGAGGGGGTCCTGGCTCCCGAGGACGAGGTTCCCACCGGGGAGCAAAAGCTTGGCGCCGGCGACGACCAGGCACAGGAGGATCCGGTAACCCTCGATGACTGGTTACGTGTTCGGGAGGTCGACGAGGTGGCGGTGGTCGGCCTTGCCACCGATTTCTGCGTGCGCGCGACGGCGCTGGATGCCGTCGCCGCCGGGTACACCACCACCGTGCTGGTCCGCTTCACCCGCGGCGTCGATGACGACAGCAGCGAGACTGCGCTTGAAGAGCTCGAGGAAGCCGGAGTGGAGCTCGTCGACTAAGGGCCCTGCGCTACCCGGGACAGCAAGACCGGGACAGGAAGACCGGGACAGCCTATTTCCTGCCGATAAACCAGTCCTGCAGCTTCTTCAGCCGCCGTTGGAGCTGGTCCTCGTTGGCCTGAGCCACGGCGGGCCCTCCGCAGGCCTTCCGCAGTTCTGTGTGCACCACGCCGTGTGGCATGCCCGAACGCGCCGACCAGGCCGACACGTTCTTTGCCAGCTCACCACGCAGCTCGGTCAGCATCCGGTGGTCACCCACCAGGGGTTCGGGAGCGGGCGCGACGGCGGCGCCCTTGCGTCCGCGCCTCGTCTGCTGTTCCTGCTGGCGTTGCCGGAGCAGTACCCCCACCTGATCGGCGTCGAGCAGCCCGGGAATGCCCAGGAAATCCTGTTCATCCTCGCTGCCCATTTCACCGCCGGTACCGAATTCGCCGCCGTCGAACAGCACCCGGTCGAAGGACGCCTGGGACTCGAGTGCCTCAAACTTTTGCTTGGTCAGCTCGTCGGAGGCCTTCTCGGACCGGTTAGCCTCCTCCATCAGGGCTTCCTCGGGCGCAAACCCGTCCTCGTCGGTCGCCGGGCGGTCCAGGGCATGGTCCCGCTCCAGCTCGAGCTGGTTGGCCAGGATCATCAGGGTGGGAACCGACGGCAGGAACACCGACGCTGTCTCCCCGCGGCGCCGCGCACGCACGAAGCGGCCCACCGCCTGGGCGAAGAAGAGCGGTGTTGCTGTCGACGTCGCGTAGACGCCGACGGCGAGCCGCGGCACGTCAACACCTTCGGAGACCATGCGGACGGCCACCATCCAGCGCTTGTCCCCTGCCGAGTATTCCTCGATCTTCTCTGAAGCCTTGGCATCGTCGGAGAGAATCACGGTCGGCGATTCCCCGGTGATCCGCTTGAGCAGACCCGCGTAGGCTCTGGCGTCGTCGTGGTCGGTGGCAATCACCATGCCGCCTGCGTCGGCCACGGTGCGCCGGACCTCCGAGAGTCGTTTGTCGGCCGCTGCCAGGACCGCAGGAATCCACTCACCGGTAGGGTTCAGCGCCGTGCGCCATGCGTGGGCGGTGATGTCCTTGGTGACGGCGGACTCGCCGAGCGACGCCGCCATCTCCTCGCCGGCACTGGTCCGCCACCGCATCTGACCCGAATAGGCCATGAAGATGACCGGCCGCACCACGTGGTCGCGCAGCGCTTCGCCGTAGCCGTAGGTGTAATCGGATTTGGACCGTCGGATGCCGTCAGCGTCGGCGGCGTACTCAACGAAAGGGATGGCAGCCGTATCCGACCGGAACGGGGTACCGGTGAGCGCCAGCCTCCGGGTGGCCGGTTCAAAGGCCTCCCGGATGCCGTCGCCCCAGGACAGGGCGTCGCCACCGTGATGGATTTCGTCCAGGATCACCAGCGTCCTGGCCGCCTCAGTTTTGGCGCGGTGCAGCATCGGCTTGCTGGCCACCTGGGCGTAGGTCACGGCCACCCCGATGAAACCCTGGCCGTGGCGCCCGTCGGCATTCCGGAAGTTGGGGTCGATAGCCAGCCCGATCCGCGCCGCCGCGTCCGCCCACTGCCGTTTGAGGTGGTCGGTGGGGGCAACGATGGTGATCCGGTTGATGGTGCCGCGTTCCACCAGCTCGGTGGCAACACGGAGAGCGAAGGTGGTCTTGCCGGCACCCGGGGTGGCCACGGCAAGGAAGTCCTGCGGTCCGGTGCTGAAATATTTGGCGAGCGCCTGCTCCTGCCACTGGCGGAGCTTGGGCGCTGTACCCCACGCTGCCCGTTCAGGATAGGCCGGTGGCAGGGACGCACCGGTGGCCGGAGCGACGCCGAAGAGCATGTTATTACTCACGCTTAAGAAGAGACCTTTCCATGCCTACTGGTGTCCGGGCGGGGATCCACCGGATCGTCAGAGGTCCCCAGTGTCCCCCTCAAACCGGCAACTATACCGGCAACCGCGAAGAGGCACAGAGCCAGCCAGATCGCAACAAACACGCCGACCTGTCCCGGGTCATTGGGGTCACGCAGCAGGGCGAAAAGCCCTCCCGCAATGGTGCTTCCCACTACCCCGCCCATCTGATCGCTGAGCTGGAGTGACGACGAATTCCGGCCCCGCTGGGACGCCGGGGACAGCTTCAACACCAGCACCGACGTGCTGGACAGGGTCAGGCCCATGGCAAAGCCCGCGAGGGTCCAGACCAGGACCAGGGCCCAGAAGGGCACTGCTGGCGCCGAGACGAGCGCCAATCCCCCGACGCTCATCGACAGGATCGACGCCCCGATCACCAGCAACCA
Organism: Arthrobacter sp. CAN_A1; assembly: GCF_015751665.1. Lineage (NCBI taxonomy): Bacteria > Bacillati > Actinomycetota > Actinomycetes > Micrococcales > Micrococcaceae > Arthrobacter > Arthrobacter sp. CAN_A1. The sequence continues at coordinate 61,848 of NZ_JADOUR010000015.1, forward strand.
TTGCCTACGGAACGTGACGCGTGCCTGCACGAAGGACCCGGCGCTCCAGCCCAGCGCCCCCGCGCTGAGGGTCAGCCCCGCGGTGGCCGCATCCATCCCCCGGGAGGTGACCAGCATCAGGGGAAGAAACGCCTCGGCGCCGAAGAAGGTGGCGGTGACCAGACCGCGGGTCGCGATGATGCTTGGCAGGCCGCGTCCCAGGCGCACCGTACCCGGGGGCAACAGCCGCGGAAAGGTGACCGCGGCTGTGATGATTCCGACGACGGCGAGGATCGCCAGCAGCACCGAGCCGGCATCGTCCGCCGGGCCCTGCGCTGCCAACCGGTTGACGGCAAACTGCGCTGCCAGCACGCCGCCCGCGAGCGCCAGCCCGGTGAGCGCCCGACGTCGGCCATCACTGCGGTTCCCGGCGCCCGGCTCGGGCAGCGCGAGGCGTGCAGTCCGGGGCCAGACCAGGGCAAAGGCTGCAAGAACAATGGGTGCGACGCCGAGGAACACCCATCGCCAGGTGAGCTCTTCTGCGAGATATCCAGCCACTGCCGGTCCGATCAGTGACGGCAGCACCCAGGCGGCAGAGAGCCAACCGAAGATTACCGGTTGGCGATGCTGTGGGTAGGCCCCGCCGATGATGACGTAGACAGCCACCACCATGAAGCCGCCGCCGAGCCCCGACACAGCCCGTCCGGCAGTGACCATCCAGAAAGCCCCGGCCGCACCGGAGACCAGCAGTCCCGCGATCATCAGGGTCATCCCGACAGCCAGCGCGGGGCGGGCGCCCACCCTGTCGCACCACGTGCCGGCGATCACTGTGCCCAGCAGGGAGGCGGTGAGGTACATCGAAAACGCGAGGCCGTAGCTGGCCACCCCGCCCAGTTCGGCGACGACGGCGGGCATAGCTGTAGCCACTGCCATCGCCTCGAAGGCGGCGCAGGTGATGATGGCTATGATGCCGAAGGTCAGCGGCCGCAGGCTGGCCGGTTCCCCAACCACGGGGGACACAGAAGGCTGCGTTATTTGTCCTTGTCGTCCTTGCCGGGACGCATTCCGTTGTAGATGTCCTTGCATTCAGGGCAGACCGGGAACTTCTGCGGGTCGCGGCCTGGTGTCCACACCTTGCCGCAGAGCGCGATCACCGGGTCCCCGGACAGCGCGGACTCCATGATCTTCTCTTTACGCACATAGTGGGCGAGGCGTTCCCGATCACCGGGTTCCAGCTCCTCGCGAAGCTCTTCACGCTCGATCGTGGCCGTGGAACCGCCCCGCTGGGGATCGCTCCTGGGGTCATTGCGCGGATCATTGTCAAAAGGGTCAGCTGGCGTACTCATGATTCCATCCTATCGGTCCCTGGCGGCGCGCGGCCGGTGGCACGGGGTGGCTAGATTCCCTGCCAGGCAGGCTTATTGGCGTAAGTATGGCGATAGTAGTCGGCGAGTTTCAAGCCCGAGGCGGCTGCCTCATCGAGGAGAACCGTGGCATGGGGGTGGAGCTGCAGCACCGACGCCGCGCAGATCGCCGCCACGGGGCCCTCCACAAAGTCATGGACCGCCCGGGCTTTCTGCGCGCCGGTGGCAATCAGCACGATGTGCCGCGCGTCCATGATGGTTCCCAGCCCTTGAGTGACCACATGGTGGGGCACGTCGTCGAGGCTGTCGAAAAAGCGTGAGTTGTCCCTGCGCGTCTGGTCGACAAGACTTTTGATCCGGGTCCTGGACGCCAGCGAACTGCCCGGTTCGTTGAACCCGATATGCCCGTCGGTGCCCACCCCGAGCAGTTGGAGATCCACTCCACCCGCCGCGCGGAGCGCCTCCTCAAAGGCGGCGCAGGCAGCGGGGATGTCCCCAGCTGCACCGTCCGGGCCCTGCACCTTGGCCGGGTCGATGTTGATCCGGTCGGTGAATTCCCTGCGGATCACTTCCCGATAGGACTGCCGGTGCCCGACAGGAAGGCCAACGTACTCATCCAGCGCGAACCCCACGACGTCGGCGAAGCTCAGACCACCCGACTGGCACCTTTTCACCAGCTCGTCGTAGACCCCCAGCGGTGAGGACCCGGTGGCCAACCCCAGCACGGCGGCGGGCTTCCGCCGGATCAGCGCTTCGATGGCATCCGCCGCCACCGCTGCAATGGCCGACTGATCGGGGAGAATGACAACTTCCATCAACTGTCCTAACGTGTGAGTGCTACTTGTTGACGGACACCGCCTGCAACAGTTCCGGCGCCCTCCGGTCGTACCATCGTCCGCCGACCTTCACCCCGCCGATCAGAAATACGGTTCCGAGGACGCATCCCACCACCAGCGTAAGCCAGCCGAAGGCGGTATTGCCGGTGACATAGTAGGCAACGGCAAGGCCCAATTCGGGGAGCATCAGGGCGAGCAGCACCAGCCAACCGATCAGCTGGATGGCGAGCATCGAGAATCCGGTGCCTGGGGGCGTCTTCATGGCGCTTTCCCCCGGTAGCGGCACATTGTAGGTGTAGCGGGCTGACACCACACTGGAGAACCCGATTCCCGTCAACAGGACACCCATCGATAGGCCCAGCATCAGTGGAAGCTCCGCGAGGTTGCCGGAGATCCACAGCGGAGCCACCGTGAAGACCAGCACTGCCGGAGCCGAGAGCACCCCCACGGCCAGCGCCCGGCCCGCCCGGTCAGCCTGCCCGGTCACGCCGGTGGAGAGATGAAGCCAGAATGCGGTGTTGTCATAGGAAATATCGGCTGAAATAGACCAGGCGAGAAGGAAGGCGGTGATCGGCCCCAGGAAGTTCAGCATCGTGTAGTCACCGGACTGGTAGGACCAGAACAACATCAGCAATGGCACCAGCGGCACGATCACGATTGAACCCAGATAGCGGGGATCCCTGGCCCAGTAGGTCAGCGCTCGGGCAGCGACGGCCCCGGTGGGCGTGGCAGGGAAGCGGCTGAAGAATCCCAGGCTACCGGCGCCCTTGCGGGTGACAGCGTTGTAGGCGGGCGTGACCAGGGCACGAGCCAGGTTGACCTTCCAGAGCCACGCAAGAGCGGCAAGGGTGGCGATGCCCAGGGCAAACCGGATGAGGGCGGTGAGGTAGGCGGCGTCGGCCACGTCAGCGGGTACCGCCCAGAAGTAGCCCAGCGGGGTCCACCCCAGGATGACGGCTAGCTCGTTGGCAAAACCCGGGGACTGTTCAAAGCCCGCCGTGATCCCGGCGATGATGGGACCCAGCAGGATGAGCGGGACCAGCACCACCATGGAGCTGACGTCCTTGAACCGGCGGGAGGAAGTCAGGGAAATGACCGCGGTCGCGGCAGTGCGCGACGCGACGACGCAGAGCAGCACAGCGAGCACGGCACACACCGCCGCCGCCGCCGCCGCGGCAGGGTAGCGGATCCAGGTTCCCACCTGGGCGAGCGAGGCGAGCAGGGTAATGATCCCGGGGATGCCGATCACCGCGCCCAGGGCCAGACCCGCCACTAGTTCACGCATCGGCACGGCGAACGTGACAAAACGGGCGGGGTCCAGGGTCATGTCGATGCCGGAGGAGACCATCGGCACCACAATCCAGCCCAGCACCACGGCTGAGCCACCAATCACCAGGACGTTGCGGATCACCGTCGGATCGGCTGAGCCGAGAAAGATCAGCCCCACCACCAGGAGCCCCAGCATGCCAAGTCCGTAGAGGCCGCCGAGGATCACCCCAATCAGCGCCCAGGTGCTGCGCTTGAAGGAGTTGCTGAGCAGGGTGAGCTTAAGCCTTAGGAGGTGCGCAACCATGTCAGCCCCTCCGCCGTGTTCCGGCCGCCCACCAGTTCAACGAACCGGTCCTCGAGGCTGGAGTCGCCGCGGACCTCGTCCACCGTGCCAGCGGCCAGCACCGTGCCGGCGGCAATGACCGCCACGTGGTCGCACATTCGCTGGACCAGATCCATGACATGGCTGGAGACAATCACTGATCCGCCCGAACTAACGTAACTGTTCAGAATGTCCCTGATGTTCGCTGCGGAGACCGGGTCCACCGACTCAAACGGTTCATCAAGAACCAGCAGGGACGGCGCATGAATCAGGGCCGAGGCAAGCGCAATCTTCTTGGTCATGCCGGCCGAATAGTCCACCACAAGGGTCCCGGCGTCGTTGGTCAGGTCGAGGGCCCGGAGGAGATCTGTCACCCGCTCGGCCACCGTGTCGCGGTCCATGCCGCGCAGCAGTCCGGCGTAGGTCACCAGCTGTTCCCCAGTCAGGCGGTCGAAGAGCCGGACGCCGTCGGGAAGGATGCCCATCAGCTTCTTTGCTTCCAGGGGCCGATCCCAGACGTCCACCCCGTGGACCCACACCTGTCCGTGGTCGGGGCGGAGCAGGCCCGTGGCCATCGACAGCGTGGTGGTTTTACCAGCGCCGTTCGGACCCACCAGGCCGTAGAAGGACCCGGCGGGAACGTCCAGGTCCACGCCGTTGACGGCAATTTTCTCACCGAACCGCTTGGCGAGCCCCCGGATCACGAGCGCTGGGCTCTCCGGAACGGCGGGCCCGCTAGCGGACCCGGAAGACAGCGGCAGGGATGGTGAAGTCATGCCTCAACGCTAACAACGCCGGGGGCAACTCCTCGTCATCCAAAGGGACTAATTACCCCTGCCGCCGTCCGTCAGGCGGATGAACGCCTAGAACAGGGCGCGCGCGAGAGCTCCCCGGGCTTTGGCCACCCGTGGGTCGCTGATGCCGACGACGTCGAACAGTTCGATCAGCCGCACCCGGGCCGCCTCGCGTGGCTCCCCGGTGGTCCGCCCGATGAAGGCGACGATCCGGGCGAACCCGTCCTCGACGTGGCCGCCGGAAATATCGAGATCCGCGACAGCGAGCTGGCTCTCGAGAGAATCCGGCTGGTCGGCGGCGTTTTGACGGATGGTGTCGGCGTCGACGTCCTTCAGCCGTTGCATGAGCTCAACCTGGGCGAGCCCGGCCTTCGCCTCGGCATCGGCGGGTTGTTCCGCCAGGGCCTGCCGGTACGCGGTTGCCGCGGCCAGGTAGTCATTGGCCTCGATGGCATCGAACGCTGCCTGATGCAGGGGCGGCAACGGTGGCTCCTCGGGAGTCGTCTCTCCCTCGGCGCCTTCCCGCAGCGACCCGGAAACCCCGTTGGTATTGGCTACCTTCAGGAGCTCATCGATGAACGAGCGGATCTGGGCCTCGGGCAGTTCACCCTCGAACAGTGGGACGGGCTGCCCCTTCAGGACCGCCACCGCCGTCGGCACGGTCTGGGCCTGGAAGGCCTGGGCAATCTGGGGCTGCGCCTCGACGTCCACCTTTGCCAGCAACACGCGGCCGTCAAGCTGTACAGTGATGGCCTCGAGGACCGCGGTGACCCGCGACGACTCCTCGCTCCAGCCTGCCCTGAGGTCCACGATGACCGGAACCTGCGATGACAGTTGCACCAACTGAGGGAAGCTCTGCTCGGTCACTTCGACAACGTAGGGACTTCCCGCTCCCGCTACGGCGGCCGGCTGGGGTACTCCCGGCGCCGGCGAACCACCCTGCTGGGCGGTCCTGGCGGCATCGGCGCGCGCCTTCAGCGCCGACAGGTCCACGGCTCCGTGCAGGTTCATTGACGACGGCGGGAGGGGCCCGCGGTTGTTGGGAATACTCATGGTTCCACCCTAGTACGTTGGGGCCCGGCCGGATTTACCGTAGTTCAGCGGAGAGCAACTGCTGGGCGGCGCCAATCACCCGGACGCGTTCGTCGCTGTCTGCCGGCGGCACGTACATCATGACTGCTTCGCCATAGCGCACGTCGATGCCCTCATCGGTTGAGGTCTCACCGGTCAGCGCCTCGTACACGGTGCCATCAAGGTCAATCGAGTCACCGGCTCCGCGCGGCACGCTCGAGTAGGTGTGGTTGAGGTAGCCGAAAACCATCGCACCCCCGTCGCTGGTGGACAGGGCATGGGTGAAATCGGGATCCGCCTCATGGACGAAGGTGATGTCCGCCGAGTCGTTGTCCGGGTCAGCCACCACATCGGCCTGGAACGAGGTGATGGCATCCGCGAAGGAGTTCTCCTCGAAAGTTTCGGCGTTGTCGCCGTCGGGCTCGGAGAGGAAATCAGCGATGGCGTTCATGGCGGTCTGCGGTGCCAGGGCGAGTCCGGGCGCTTCGTCAAGGGGCACCTCGGCAACACCGGCGGCACCGTCGGAGCCGGGGAAGGTGGTGCCTGGCAGCATCTGGATCGCGGCGCTGAGCCGATAGTTGGACCGCGGATCGTCCTGGACCAGCACCAGCGCATGCGGAACGGGGTTCTCATCGGACTGGGTCAAGGCGACGACCGTGCGGGGCCAGCCGCTCTCCGAGGAAACCATTGAGGTGAGCACGGGCTCAGCAGCAACCGGAGTGGGCTCGGGGATGTCGCTGGTCTGCGACCTGACGTCATAGTTGGCTGTCCGCAGGGCCAGCGCGGCCTCGGCCACCCTCGGCTCCAGCAGCTCGGCGTCGGACGCTGCGTCGCCTTCAGCGACTACGGTCGCCACCGAGGCGAGGATGCGCTCCAGCTGACTTTCCAGCAGCACCGGCGGCGCCTGGTCCTCGGCAGGTTCGGTGGTTGCCGGTTCGGTGGTTGCCGGTTCGGTAGTGGCAGGTTCGGTGGTTGCCGGCTCCGTTGTTGGCTCCGTTGTTGCTGGCTCGGTGGTAACCGACGGAATGGAACTTGGATCGGAGGAGGCGGCGTAGGCTATCCCGCCGCCCGACGCCGTCAGCCCGGCCACCACCACTGCAACGCCGAAGGACGCGCCGCCCTTTCGTCCAGGCTTCTGCTGGGTTTCCATCCGGCGCTGGTGGGCACGCGATCCCTCTGCGGTGGGACGGCTCTTGCGCTTGGGGGTGACAAAGAAGAGGGCAATCCCCAGGACGACGGCGAGGGCGCCCAGCACGATCAGGGGCACCGCCCAGCCGGTGGTCGCGTCGTTGGGCCAGGTGACGGAGATGTCGGTGGGGGCGGGGTTCTCGCCGTCGGCCGCCAGCAGAATGGACCATTCGCCCTCGGCCGGGTCCAGCCAGCGGTGGGTGACGCTACCGTCGGCGGTTTCCTCGCTGGTCCAGAGGTCGGAACCGCTGGGGTTGGGCACTGTCTGCTCACCGTCGGTGAACGTGGTTTCCAGTCCGGCCTCGTCGATCGCAGTGACACGGAGGTGTGCCGCGTCCCCCACCCATGCGTCTACGTCCCCGGCACGGCCCACGGCCAACGTGAAGGTGCCCTCGGAGCGCACGGTGATGTCGACGTCGTCGGCGTCGGATGCCTTGGCTCCGGCGTCGATCACCGTTACCGGACCGCTCTGGGACCCGGCGGGCACGGTGGCCGTCACCGTTTCTGGCGGGGACCAAAAGGTGAGCTGCCCGATGCCCACCAGCATCAACAGCACACCGATCACCAGGGCGGGGACTGCAATCTTCAGACGCACTCAAATACCTATCGTTGCTCGTGGGCTGGTCTAGCATCCCATCGTAACGAACTTCACTGATGCAGCAGGATTTTTGTGGAGGGCATCACTATTGCTGTGGTGCGCTGCCGTGATGCTGCCCGACGGCGAGGCGCGCTTCGCTGCGTGGCTGGCCCTCAGTAGGCTGTTAGTGTTTCGCTAACCTTGCTAAAGCGGTGTGGAATCCTACCGCCGGACGCATGCTCTATTGGGAAAGCAGAATGACGCGTGAGTGATAATCAGGATGTCCCGGCAGGCGAGCCGCTCCCCCGGCCGGCCGCCTCGATCAACGGGCGAAGCGCTGAATCGGCTGATACTCCCGGCGATGCGCCACACCGCAGCCTGATCGGTGCCATCTTCCGCGGACTCCGTCGCCCTATCCCCGGCGCCCAACCGCGCCTTCGCTTCGAGTTCCCGCCCGAGCGGATTCCTGCTGCGGTACCCACCGATGCCGATGTTTCCCTGGGGGACGACCGGTTGAAGTTCGGCAACGCCGAACCCCGCTCCATGCGGCACCACCCGATTCATTTCGGTTTCATGGGGACCGTGGGTGTGGGGCTGGCTCTGCTGGCCTATTTCATGATCACCAACGTGGGCCAGTTGCTGCTCTGGATTGGTGCAGCGATGTTTATTGCGCTGGGGCTGGACCCTATCGTGCGGTGGCTGGAAAAGAAGCGGGTGCCGCGCCCCGCAGGAATCGCCGTCTCACTGCTCCTGCTCGCCAGCGTTATTGCTGCCTTCTTTGCCACCCTGATCCCCACGATCGTGAACCAGACCAGTCAGTTTGTTGACCGGGCGCCCGGCTTTGTCGAAGACTTCCTCAGCTCGGAGTTCTTCCAGACCGTCGATGAGCAGTTCCAGGTCCGGGAGCGGGTTACCGAGGAAGTCAATAACTTCTTCGACAACTCCGAGGCAGTGGGCGGCATCTTCGGCGGTGTGCTCGGGGTGGGCACGGTCATCGTCAACAGCCTGTTTGGAACCCTCATTGTCCTGGTTCTGACCCTTTACTTCCTGTCCTCACTGCCGGCAATGAAGAAATGGGCCTACCGGTTGGCTCCCCGTTCGCGCCGTCCCCGGGTTGAATCGTTGGCGGAGGAGATCACCAGCAGCGTGGGCAACTACGTGATCGGTCAAGCCTGCGTGGCTTTGCTCAACGCAATCTTCGCCTTCATTTTCATGACCATTGCACAGGTGCCGTTCTCGGTGTTGCTGGCCTTCGTCGTCGTCCTGCTTGCTTTCATCCCGCTGGTGGGTGCCCTGATCGCCGCTGTGATCGTGACCCTGGTGGCGCTGACCGCTGGCTGGCAAACTGCCCTGCTCTTTGCAGTGCTCTATTTGGCCTACCTGCAGGTCGAGGCATACTTCATCTCCCCCCGCATCATGCAGCGGGCCGTAGCGGTCCCCGGATCGGTGGCGGTAATCGCTGTTATCGCCGGCGGCAGCCTGCTCGGGGTTTTGGGTGCGCTGATCGCCATCCCGACGGCGGCGGCTGTGATGCTGTTGCTGAAGGAAGTGTTTATCGCACGCCAGGATAGCCAGTAACCAGCCGGCGAAGCCGTCTAGGAGGCGGTGCCGTCTAGGAGGCGGTGGCTGCTTCCCCGGCCCAGGTGGTCGGCAGGGGCTGGGAGGTGCCGGGAAGAACGGTGTCGGTAATTTCGTCGAGGACCCGGCCGGCATACTTCTCCCCCACCCAGAGGTGCTTGGCGCCGTCGACGCCGACGACGTCCGCCTGAGGCACCCTGCGAAACCGCTGCGCGGCTGCTTCGGGCTGAAGGTAGTCGTCGTGCTCGGGGACCAGGACCTTGAGCGGCAACCCGGAGGTTGCCCAGGCATCAAGGTCTTCGTCTCCCGCGCGATGCAGCGGTGGGGAGAGGAGTACCGCACCCTGAATCGCTGAGGCGATGGGTTCCGTGGCGCCATATTTCAGGCATAGCTCGGTGCCAAAGGACCAGCCCACCAGCCAGATGTTCTCCGGGTGACGCTCGGCGGCCCAGGCGACGGCGGCTTCGATGTCGGCCTGCTCCGCAGCTCCACCGTTGAATTCGCCCTCGCTGCAGCCTCGCGGCGAGCAGGTCCCGCGCGTGTTGAACCTCAACACTGCTATGTCGGCCAAAGCGGGCAACCTGAAGGAGGCCTTCCGGAACACATGCGAGTCCATGAATCCACCGGCGGTCGGCAACGGGTGCATGGTCACCAGGGTGGCGAGGGGCTTCCGCCCGATCGGCTCCGCGAATTCCCCCACCAGCGTCAACCCGTCGTCCGTGTGCAGCTCAATGTTGGTGCGGATCGCGGGTAGAACCGTTGATGCCCGAATGTCCATGGGCCCGTCAGAATCGGTGAACTCGTAACTCGTTGCGGTGGAAGTCATCGTTTCAGTCTAGGGGAACTGCCCGGTGCGGCTCAGTAACGGTAGCTGCGGGAGCGCCAGCAGTTGAGGTGCCAGTGCCGCCGGCCGGCCAGGCCTGCGGCGGCACCGAACAAGGAGTCTTCCTGCCACACCACGAGGTGGGCCAGACCGGGCGGGATCACCCGATGACACCCCGGGCAGACATAGTCCTTGGCAGCGTTACGCTCGGTGATCCGCCGGACCGACCATTCGCCGTCGGGAGCGCTTTCACGCGCCGGGATTCCCGCCCGGGCCCGCTCCAGGTCAAGCTCCGGAACCGGTCCCGCCTTGCGTCCAGGCTGCACTGACGGCTTCCCGGGGCGGCGGGGACGGTTGGAGCGAGGCATACATCAAGTCTGCCCGATGAATCGGGCGGCCGGCTCCCGGGCGACCTCGTGGTGAAGGAAACGTAACCTCAGACCGGTAAAGTGCAAGGGTGCGTTTAGTTATAGCCCAGTGTTCAGTCGATTACATCGGCCGCCTCCGCGCCCATCTGCCCCTGGCCACCCGACTGCTGATGGTGAAAGCGGACGGATCGGTGTTGGTGCACTCCGACGGCGGCTCCTACAAACCTCTCAACTGGATGAGTCCGCCTGCGTCGCTGCGTATCATCACACCCGACGAGGCCGACACCGAGCTGGGTGTGACCGAGGTATGGAACGTGCAGCACGCCAAAAGCGACGACCGCCTCGTCATTAATATCCACGAGCTTATTCATGAGTCCTCCCATGATCTCGGGGTGGATCCTGGTCTCGTCAAGGACGGCGTTGAGGCAGATCTGCAGCGTCTGCTGGCCGAGCAGATCCACCTGCTCGGCGCAGGTTTCACCCTGGTTCGGCGTGAGCATATGACCGCGATCGGCCCGGTGGACATCCTTGCGCGCGATGCAGCGGGGGCTACCGTGGCGATCGAGTTGAAGCGACGCGGGGACATCGACGGCGTTGAACAGCTGACCCGATATCTTGAGCTGCTCAATCGGGACCCGCTGATGTCGCCGGTGCGCGGCGTGTTTGCTGCGCAGCAGATCAAACCACAGGCCCGGGTGCTCGCGCTGGATCGTGGCATCGAGTGCCTCACCCTTGACTACGACATGATGCGAGGCGTCGACGACGTCGACTCGCGGCTCTTTTAGGTTTCTCGTGGGCTGGCGCCCTCTTCAGCTCGCTGGCCGCTCAAGGATGGTCTCTACTCCATTATCAATTGCCCGAATGGTTCGGACAGCCGGGTGGGCCTTGGCGACAGCGATCAATGTTTCGAAGGCTTGCCGGGCATAGCCTCTTCGTCGGTGCTGCCATAGACCTGAGCATTCGTCACCCCTCAAGTACCGAGTGAGGAGGGGTCACTCTCAGGGACGAAGTCCCCTGACCTAAACCATGCAACACGGGTGCCGGGACGCGTACAAGCGCGTGTGAGCGGCCATCCTGAGTCATCTGCGGGCACCGAATCCATATTCGAATATTTGTTCGAGAGATTTATCCACATAAGCCTGTAAGTCCCTGAACTGTCGGTGTGGTTTGGGAGAATTGAGGTATGGACGGCAGCGCAACTCCATCGTTGAATGGGAGGGTATCCCCCTCCCGGTCGACGGCTGGGCGCGGAAGGTTTACGTCGGGGTTCGGCTCTGCGTCTGGATCTGCTCCT